>JBATAT010000347.1:0-2077 GCA_049662005.1 Tepidiformaceae bacterium | reverse complement strand
ATCGCGGCGGCTTCGGCGCCCCCGAAGGCTTCGGGTTCTTCGTCTGGCCGCAGACCGTCCGCGGCATGATCGAACGCGATGCACTGGCGCCGCTCAAAGCACGGCTCGAACCAGCTGCGCGGCAGGACCTGGAGATCGCCCTCGCGACCGCCGCTGAACTCGAGCGACGGGCGATGGTGGAGGCCGTCCGCGGCAGCGAACGCTGGCCGGCAGTCTGGGAACGCGACGCCGCGTAATCTTTACCAACGGGTAGGGTGTCCTCTCTCGGATACGGATAGAGTCGATCCTGATGGGATCTGATACTGAAATTCCGATGCACGACCGCCTCCGGACCGACTACGGTTGGACCCCCCGGCAGCGAGAAGTCCTCGACCTGCTCTCGAAACGCCGGACAAACCCCGAAATCGCAGAAGCGCTTGGAATATCCACCGACGGCGTCAAGTACCACGTCAATGAAAGTCTCTCCAAACTCGGCTCGAATTCTCGCGAGGAAGCGGCTGAATACTGGCGACGGTACAACGGCGTCAGACCGCGGTTCGCGCGCGTATTTCGTTCGCTCGCTGTCGGCGCACCATTCAAGTGGGGCGCCGCAATCATCCTCGCGGGCAGCGTAACCTTCGTTGCCATCGCCATTCTTCTGAACCAGAACAACAGCAACGAACCCGCGCCCCCCACTCCGACGGGGGTCGCATCGGTTATCAGTACCCCGGGAATCGCGGGTAAGGATTCGACCGGCGATGCCGCACTCGATGCAGTCATAGCTGCCGTCGTTTCCGGCGACCGAACGTTGATGGAATCATTCCTCGAACTTGTGGACGCACCATGTGAACCGCCTGAGGCGGTGACTGGCAATCCCTGCGGATCCGACCCGCCGGGAACGATGCGAAAGGCCTTCCCCCATGCCGGATGTGATGAATCAGAGACCGGCTGGACGACAGGCCAATTCCCGTGGATAGATACCCGGCAGACATGGGATCCAAAGGTGTACGCCGTGTTTCGCCAGGGTCCGGCACCGGCACAGCCACCGAAAACGCCACCGAAGGGTAGTGCCGTCGTTGTCTTTGAAACGGTGCAGAACAACGGTTTCGCCATCGATGTTCAAAATGGAAAGATCGTCGCCGAGCGAGGGCCCTGTGGGCCGTTTCCCTACTCATTTGTGGACGGCATCGATCGCTCCCGGTTCATCCTGGTGCCAGCGGGCGGAATCCCCATTGCGACACCCACGGTTGCCCCGAGCTCTACAGGCAACGCCGCGACCGACCGGATCGTGAAGGCCCTGGTCGACGGCGACATCGTAACGATCGCCTCGCTGTTCACCCTGCTCCCCGAGCCATGCGCTGCGAATCCACAGGGCGTCGGTTCGCCACCCAGGTGCCCACCCGGGGTGCCCGACGGCGGCGAAGTCCAGATGGCGCCTGTCATGAGCTGCGAGCGGGCTTACCTCTCAACTCTGGATGACTTTCAGGAACTCTTCGGGCCGCAGTATCGCTACCCGCACCGGCCCTACGCCGCCTACCACACGGATGGGTCGTTGAAATTCAACTTCGTGCCGACCGGTAAGCTGGCCCTGGTCATTGCAGTCAGCTTTGGGACGAATGGCGAGACGGCAAACACCTGGTATATCGAGGATGGGCGAATCGTCGGCGCGTGGCTCGGTTGCGGCGGAGGACCAGCCGCTGCGCTCGACGGTGTCCCGGCCGCCGATTTCACCCTGCCACCACAAGACTGAATGCGCGTCCGAGCACTGCGTGTCGCGAACATCCACGACACCGCGCGAGCTCAGACCCTTTTCGTCCCTTGCGGAATTGTTCGCCACACGCTAAGAATTGACACCGCATCACAAATCGAGCGGCGGAGCATAACTTGGCAGCAGTCACAGAGCAGAAGGTTGAAGAGTTCGACGTAGTGGTTGTTGGGGCGGGGGCCGCCGGCCTTTACATGCTCCATCGGTTGCGCGGCCTCGGAATGAGCGCGGTCGTCATCGAGGCGGCCGATGGCGTTGGCGGAACCTGGTATTGGAACCGATATCCCGGTGCGCGATGCGACGTGACAAGCGTCGAATATTCGTTCAGCTTCG
>JBATAT010000346.1:0-8434 GCA_049662005.1 Tepidiformaceae bacterium | reverse complement strand
CGAGTGCCTGGGAATCGGCGCCGGCACAGAATCCGCGGCCCTCCCCGGTGACCACGATGACGCGCACCTCACTGTTTTCCTCAGCCTGTTCGAGGCACCAGCGATACTCGGTGTGCATGCGCCCCGTCCATGCGTTCAGCCGATGCGGCCGGCTCAGCGTGATCGTCGCGATCCGGTTCTCAACCGCGTAGCGGGTGGCCTTCAACTCCATATTGGGTCGATTGTACGGCACACGCCTCGAACAACACGCGCCGGTACTATGGGCCATGTGGTTCAGAATCTCAGCGGAACGATCCAGTTCTACGCGTGGCGAACCGCGTCGGCGATCGTTGGGCAGTTGCCGCCCAGGGTGAGCTACGGCATCGCAGCAGCGGCGGGGAGCATCGCTTACTACAGCTGGCCGAGGGCGCGGCGGGCGATGCTGGCGAACTACGCACGCGTCCTTCCCGATGCTTCCGTCTCACAGACGCGCGCCATCGCTCGCCGATCGCTCGTGAACTATTGTAAGTACCTCGCGGACTTCATCCGCTTCCCCTCCGTTCCGAAGGACCGGGTCATCCGCGCGGTCAAAGGCGATCGTCAGTTCGAAAAGCTCGATGAGATACTCGCATCCGGGCGCGGTGTCGTGATTGTTTGCATGCACTTCGGCAATTGGGACGTGGGCGCCGGTGCTACAGCCGCACGCGGCTATCCGGTGACTGTGGTTGCCGAAACGTTCGCCGATGAGCGGCTCGATGCGATGGTTTCCGGGGCGCGCGAGAAGCTGGGCATGAAGCTCATCAAGATGGAACGCGTCGGCCCGTCGCTCTTGCGCGTGCTCAAGCGGAACGAGTTGCTTGCTCTGCTCATCGATCGCTCGGTGCCCGGCGAGGGCGTTCGCGTGCGGTTCTTCGGCGAAGAGGTCGAGGTTCCCGCCGGCCCGGCACGGCTGGCCCTGCGCTCCGGCGCGCAGGTGATCCCGACCGCCTTCCCCCGCATCCACCCGAACAAGCCCGCCGTGCGTACACGCTGCGACTTCACCGTTCCCACCGTTTCGACGGGCGACCTGGAAGCCGACGTGCAGCAACTCACCCAGGCGATCGTCACCGCTCACGAGCGTTTCATCCGCGAGAATCCAGACCAGTGGTACATGTTCCGGCCGATGTGGAACGCTCCGAAGTGCTGCACCGAGGTCCGTTCATGAGTGCACGGCTCTGCATCTTCCGGGCCATGCAACCGTTCATCGCCAGGTTTCCGGGCCTTAGCTACCGGTTGGCGCGGATCGCAGGCTGGTGTGCCTACCACGTTCGACCCACGCTGCGCCGGAACGTCGTTCGAAACATGCTCCCGCTGGTTGATGGCGACCTCGCGGAGGCGAAACAGGCAGCGAGGCGCGCCCTCCAGAACGTCTCGCAGTACTGGGTGGACCTCTGCACCGTTCCGGCACGAGACATGTCGACGTTCGAAGCGGAACACCTCGAGGTCGTGAACGGCGATCGCCTGGCCCGGCTCGAAGAAGACGGCCCCGTGGTCGTCGTCAGCGCCCACAGCGGCAACGCCGAACTCGCGATCCAGGCGTTCACGTACCGTGGCCGCCCGTTTGTCGCGCTGGTGGAAGCACAAGAGCCCGCCGCATGGTCCGCATTTGTCCTCAAGCAGCGTTCGGCGGCCGGCGGGACCTTCTACGAAACGAACTTCGGCGGCATCCGCGGGTGTATCGAAACCCTGAAGGACGGAGGACTCGCCGGATTCATGGCGGACCGCGATATCCAGGGCACGGGATTGTGCGTCGAAGTCGCGGGGCGGCCAGTCCGGCTACCGGTCGGCCCATGGGAGATTGCACGTCGAACGCGAGCAACGGTGTTTCCGATCTTCTCGGCACGCATCGAGCGCGACCGCTTCCGTGTCTACGTGGAGGAACCGTTTGCGGTCGCCCAGACAGCAAACGAAACAGCAGACATCGCCGGTGCCGTCACGCGCTTCGCGGGGCTCCTCGAAGCACACCTCCGCCGCGATCCCGCTCAGTGGGCACTTACCGAAAACTTCTGGAAGGTTCACCGCTGTGGGTAAGGCAGACCTCCACATCCACACCCGGGTGAGTGATGGGATGGCGAACGTCTCCCAGGTGCTGGAATACGTGGAGCATCGTACCGACCTGGACGTGATCGCCATCACCGACCACGAAGATGCGCTGGGTGGGCTGCTCGCCCGGGACCTCGCCGTAAAACGCGGTTACCGGTTCGAAGTCATCGTTGGCGCCGAGATCACCACCCTGCAGGGACATGTGCTGGCATTGTTCGTCGAACAGACTCCTCCGAGCTTCCGCCGGGTAGAATCGACGCTAGAGATGATTCACACGCAGGGCGGTCTCGCGGTCGCTCCCCATCCGCTAAGCTGGCTCACCCGGTCGCTCAGCGCCCGAACACTGAACCGCCTCGCCGGGGCGAATGGCCCTCGCTTCGATGCAATCGAACTCGGGAACCCGAGCCCGGCCGGGCTGCGAACCGCATCGAAGGCCCGCTCGATGAACACCGCAACCTGGGGCCTTCCGGAGACGGGGGGTTCGGACGCGCACCACCTGGGTCATGTCGGCACAGGCTGGACCACGTTTCCCGGAACCACCGCGGCCGATCTGCGCGAAGCCATTCGCGAAGGGACCACGGTCGCCCGGATGTCGGCATACCCGGCGATGGCTGAAATCGGCTTCGGCCAGCTGCTTGGGGGCCTCGCCTGGGGCTACGCGGCCACGCCTCGCAAAATGTTCGGGCGCCGCCGATGAGGATCGCGATGGTCTGCCCCTATGACTGGAGCGTCGAAGGTGGCGTCAAAAGCCACATCTCCCACCTCGCCGAGTACTTCCGCGAGTGGGGCCATGAGGTGACGGTATTCGCCCCCGCTTCGGACCCTGAGTCAGCAGCGCGCGAGGTGACCGTGATGGGGAAACCGCGCTCTGTCCGCGTCAGCGGCTCGGTGGCCCGGATTACCTTCGATTGGAAATCACCGGAAGTCCGTAAGGTTCTCGGCGAAGATAAATTCGACGTCCTGCACCTCCACGAGCCGCTCATGCCGCTCCTGCCCTACCACTTCCTGCGATATTCGAACTCGGCAACCGTTGGTACCTTTCACGCAGCGAAGGATCACGGCAACCGCTTCTATGGCTACACCACGGGCCTGACCCGCCGCTGGTTCCGAAAGCTGGACGGTAAGATTGCGGTCTCCCCGGCGGCGGTGTCGCTCGTGAGCCGCTACTTTGCCGGGTACTTCAACGTTATCCCCAACGGCATCGACTACGAGCATTTCGCCGCCCCGGTCGCGCCGTTCGACGAATTCGATGACGGCAGGCAGAACATCCTCTTCGTCGGCCGGCCGGAGAAGCGGAAGGGCCTGAAGTACATCCTTCGCGCCTACATGCGCATCCGCGAGCGCGTCCCCGAGACGCGCATGATCGTCGTCGGTGCGGGAGACTTCAGCCGCTACGAGCGGCTGATGGCGTCGTTTCCCGACATCGTCTTTCGACCGAACGTCCCCTACGCAGACCTGCCCCGCTATTACCGCAGCGCGACGGTGTTCTGCTGCCCGAATACTGGCAACGAGAGCCAGGGCTACGTCCTGCTCGAAGCACTCGCCTCCGCGCGTGCGGTTGTGGCCAGCAATATCGAAGGCTTTGCCGGCGTCATGACTGATGAAGTGGAAGGCCTGCTCGTGCGCCCGAAGGATTCCGATGCCATCGCCGCTGCGATCGAACGCCTGTTGAAGGATCCCCACCTGCGCCAGGTCTTCGGCGAGCGTGGCCAGGCGCTGGCCCAGCACTACAGCTGGGACAACGTCGCCCGCCGCGTGATGTCGTACTACGAGCGGATTCTCTACGAGCATCAACAGGTCGCCGAATCGAAGGCAGCCCGGCTCCCCGAATCCGCCGCCGCGGGTGGGCAGTAACGATGCCGACCCTCCTTCCGACTCGCCTCCCGAAAGGTATCCAGGACACCATTGGCCGCAGCGTCGGCTCCGTCGGGATAACGCCCAACGCGATCTCGCTGTTCGGGTTCGCGGGCAACTTGCTCGCCGCGTGGCTGATCAGCCGGGAGGATTTGCTGGCCGCGGGCATCGTCTACCTGTTCTTCTCCGCGCTTGATCTCGTCGATGGAGCCGTCGCCCGGGCGACCGGTCTCGCGAGCCCCTACGGCGCCGTTTTCGATGCGATCCTCGATCGCGCGAGCGAGGCCATCGTACTGGCGGCCTGCGCCTGGTACTTCGCCGCCCGTGGCGAGCATATCCAGGTCGGGTTCGCCTACGGCGCGATCTTCGGGAGCATCGCGGTCAGCTACATGCGCGCGCGGGCGGAAGTGGTGGGCCTCTCCATGCGTGATGGGCTGTTTCGAAGACAGGAGCGCGTCGCCCTGCTTTCGCTCGGTTTGCTTTTCAACGGGCTCACGGTCGTGGTCGCGTTGCTGGCCATTCTCGCGAACTTCACCGCCCTCCAGCGCTTCTGGATGCTGCGGCGAGGGCTGCCCGACTGAGCGCTGGCTAGGTTCGGCGAGCCAGTTCTGACACGAACTCGTAGGTCGTCCGCGTTTCGGCTGCCGCGGGAATTACCGCAACAAAGTCCGTCACCCCAACCGATTCGAACGCGCGCAGGCCAGCTTCGACCTCTTCTTCGCCGCCAACAACAGCGACATCTGCCGGGTTGGCCGCGCCGCCCCGGTCGAGCGTGGCCCGGTACGACGGGATCCGGCCGTAGTTCGCGAACGCTGTGTTGATCGCCTCCCGGCCGGCGCCCGCATCCTTTGCGAGCAGCACCGGCACCATCGCCACGAACCGCGGCGCGGGCTTCCCGGCCTTCTTTGCGGCTTCCGACATGGTCGGGACGGCAATATCGCGCAGGTAGTCGATGCCGCCCATCCAGGTGACCGTCCCGTCGGCGAGCCTCCCGCAGAGGCGCAGCATCGCCGGGCCAAGTGCAGCCACCACCACCGGAGGCCGTTTGGCGCCAGCAACCGCGATCTGCGCGTGCACGCGGTACTCGCCGCCCTCGAAGCGAACCTGTTCGCCGGCGAGCAGGCCGTTCAGGATGGTCAGGTACTCGCGCATGTGCGGGATCGGCCGCGAGTAATCGAGCCCGAGACTGTTTTCAATCATCACCTTGTGGCTCAACCCTATTCCCAGCGTGAGCCGGCCACCGGTAGCGTCCTGTGCGGTCAGGGCCTGCTGCGCCAGCACCGTGGGGTGTCGCGGGTAGGTGGGCACAACCGAGGTGCCCATCTCGATCCGGCTGGTGGAACCGCCCGCGAGTGCGAGCGTCATCAGCGCATCGACCGTTCCCACCTGCGGCAACCACACGGAATCGAAGCCAGCCTCTTCGGCGCGGACGGCGCGCGCCACCAGTTCTGCGGTGCCGGCCGCATCGCCCGGCATCGAAAGCATCGTCCCGATTCTCACTGTTGCGCTCGTTCCGATTCTGCGGCCGCGGCATTAAAGATCCCCTGAGCCATGAGCGAGTGTTCGGACTCAGCCCTCGCTCTGAGGATGCGTGCCCGCATCGCGCGAATGCCTGGGTCACCAGGCTCGGCGAGGGCTGCGGTCTCGATCATATGGCAGGCGACCTTGAGGTTCCCTGCGCTGGCCAGTTCGTCGGCTCGCTCCGCCAGCTTCTGCGTCCCGCCGGCGAGGGCCGCGAACTCGCGAGCGACCTCTGCCTCCGGCGCTGGCTTCAGGTTCGCCGGATTCCCGTCGTACCACCCGGCGTACATGCGCCAGATATTCCGCACGATGAACTCCGGTTCGTCGTAAACGGGGCGGAGATATGGCCGGTCGAGGAGGTGGGATGGTGCTGTGACCGCGTGGATCAGTTCATCCAGGCGCGCGCCCCGATTCATCAGTTCGAGCGACTGTTCCACCAGGGTTTCGAGCAGTTCTGCCGCTTCCTGTAGTGCCCGGGTTATCCGGTCGTTGCCGAAGATAGGAACTCCGTGGCTTGGAATAAAGACTTCCGCGCCCATCGCGGCCATTTCGCGCAAGGCAACCGCCCACTCGACCGGATAGCGCTGCACCTTCTGTGGGTTTCCGGCATTCGGGCACCGCCAGATGAAGAAGTCCCCTGCACAGATTGCTTTGTGCTGCGGGATCCAGACCCAGGTATGGTCGTCAGTCTCTCCCTTGCCGTGGCGGAGTTCGAAGGTCACACCGCCCTGTTCGAACGTGTGCCGATCGCGATAGGTCTCGTCGGGCATGCGGGCGGAGCCGAAGTTCGCAATCATTTGCGGCGTCGGGGCTGGCAGCGACATGAACTGCCTGGCGTTGATCGTTGCGTTGTACCCGGCCGTGCGAGCGTAGCGTTCGAGGCGAGGGGGCAGGTTCTCCTGGGCGATCACATGCGGCCTCGGGAAGCCTCGACGCTCGGCGTCAGCGTCGTACTCGGGCATCCCCCCGATATGATCGAAATGCCCGTGGGTGTAAATCACGTTTTTGATGGGAGAACTGTCCCATTCGCGCATCGCCGCGACGACCGTCTTGCCGTGGTTCCTGCCGCTCGTGTCCACGATCACGAGGCCATCCCCGGTTTGGACGCCGATCGATAGCCCGAAGCCGCTCACCAATGCGATGCCGGGGACAACTTCGAACGCACGGCCCGGCCGGCCAAACGGGTCCGGAACAGGTGTGCCGGGCTTCACCAGCCATGCCTCTTCGGCGATTTCGCGAGCAGATTCCATTCGTGCCTCCTTACAGGTCGAGCAATCGTACTCCCGTTGGTTGGGGTCGAACGAATTGTTCGGGCAACGAAATAGGGCGCCCAAGATGAGCGCCCCATTTGCCAGAGACCTATGACGTGCGACTAACGACCAGTGTTACTGGCCGCCGCCACCAACCGAAACCGGGAACCGGACCTGGTCCTTTTCCTGGATGATCGGCGCCGCGCGGTTTTCCGCGGGCATCATCTTCGGATACCACTTGTCTTCGAAGTCGTTGAACTTGTCGCGCAGGTGTGGCGCCACGCGCTCGGCGAACATCTGGGTGTTGTACATCGCCACGTCGCGCGGCATCGAACCCATCTGCAGCAGGAGCATCAGGTGGCCGATACGGAGGTTGTCGGCCAGTTCGTTCAGCTTCGCGATCACTTTGTCCGGCGGCCCGGCTACCACGTAGCCCTGCTCGACCAGGCCTTCCCAGGTCAGCTTCGCTTTCGCATTCTGCTGGGCCTGTTCGAACTGGCTCTTGATGCCAGCTTTCACCGTTCGGAGCGTGCGATAGCCGGGTGCATCGGCGAAACCCGGGTAGACGTGCAGGCAGCGATTGTAGAAGTAGTCGATGTGGGGCCAGTAGAGTTCCTTGGCCTCCGCTTCCGTCTCGGCAACGCAAACCACCTGGGCGAAGCCGGCGTGGTACGGGTTCGGCTCGATGCCCTTGTCCGTCATGCGCTTCCAGAAGCCATCCATGATAGTCTGGGCTCGCTTGTAGCCGGAGTAGGAGAGGTAGGAGTAGAGGTAGCCCATGTCGGCGCACCACTCCCACGTCTCTATCGAACCGCCGCCGGGGATCCAGATCGGCGGGTTGGGCTGCTGGAGCGGGCGCGGCCACGGATTCATGTAGCGCAGCTGGTTGTACTTGCCATTGAAGTGCGTGACGCCCTTTTCGTGCCAGGCCTGCATGATCATGTCGTGCGCTTCGTAGTAACGGTCGCGCAATTGCGCGCCGGGCACGCCGTAAGCGAAGTTCGTATCCATGCTGGTCCCCACCGGGAAGCCGGCGACCAGCCGCCCGCCGCTAAGGATGTCGAGCATCGCGAACTCTTCGGCGACACGCACAGGCGGGTTGTAGAGGGCGATCGAATTGCCCATCACGACGATCGCGGCGTTCTTGGTCCGGCGGGTAAGCGTCGCCGCCATGATGTTCGGGCTCGGCATCATCCCGTAGGCGTTCGAGTGGTGCTCGTTCACGCAAATGCCGTCGTAACCCATCTTTTCGGCGAACTCGAGCTCATCGAGGTACTCGTTGTAGACCTCGTTGCAGCGTTCCGGGTTGAAGAGGTTGTAGTCGACATCGACCCAGACGGAACGGTTCTTCTGCTGGAAGTCGTCCGGGAGGTCGGGCCAGGGCATGAGATGGAACCAGTGGAATTTCAAGGAGTGCCCCCTTACGCGGCTGATGACGGCACGGCATTTCGCACCTGCTTAACGGCTGGCAGCGAGTATAGACGAAACGAAGGGCGTCGTGGGGCCTCTTTGTCCCGGCCTTCACGACGAGCTTCTCCGGGCCACCGGCAGCCGCCGGAAGCACTGGACAACGCATCGGCAGCGGCTGAGAACAGCGGTGGCGAGTGCTGGCTTTGTCACGTGATAGGATTCAGCAACGGTGGACGAGTTTTCCCTCCTCACCTCAATCGCTATCGCCCTTGGTCTTGCGCTCGGTGGCGGCGTTATCGCCCGCTTCGCCGGTCTGTCACCGATCGTGGGCTACCTTG
>JBATAT010000345.1:0-3471 GCA_049662005.1 Tepidiformaceae bacterium | reverse complement strand
GCCTGCGCAGCGCCATACTGCGCCGCTGCATCGGCCGAATCCATCTCGGTTGCTTCGCGGAAGTCGACGAGTGCCGCGGCAGCATTGCCACCGTGTAATTGCGCCAGCCCGCGATTCACCATCACTGTCGTATCTGATGGGTCCAGTTCCAGCGCGCGGTTGAAATCGGAAAGCGCGTTCGCGTAGTTCGCGCGATAGAGGTGCAACATGCCACGATTGTTGAGCGCGTCGGCATCGAGCGGTTGCAGTTCGAGCGCACGGTCGTAGTCGGCCAGCGCCTTGTCGAATTCGCCTGCGCGGGTGTGGGCGTTCGCGCGGTTATAGAAGGCGGCGGTGAGGTTGTTGTCCATCTCAATCGCCTGGCCGTAACGATCGATCGCGAGCCCGTATTGGCCAACGTTGAAATAGACGTTGCCTTCGTCCAGGTAGGATTCCGCAGTCCGCCGTGGGGGCGGCACGATCGGCGCGGGCTCCAGGTCGCCGAGGGCCTCTTCGACCGAAGAGAGCAAGTGCTCACCGGATGACGAGGGCGCGGACGGAGGCGCCGGTTCTGGCGCTGCTGCCGGAGCATCGACGGCTTCAGGCGCAGCCACTCGTGCGGCCTCTTCGGCCGCGAGCTCTTCGTCCGGCGTCGCCGCGAGCTTGTCGAAATACTCGGTGAGGAAGTCCGAATCCTCCGATTCCCGGTCTGCCGGATCGGCAGTCTTCCCGGCCTCTTCCGCCTCGTGGAAAATGGCGTCGAAATCGGGTGTCGCGGCGGTGCTCATGCCCGCGCTGCCGGCGGCTGCTTCAACCGCGGCCGCAGGCGCGGCGAACTCCGAGATCAGTACCTCCCCGCTCGACCCGACCGCTGCGTCCGCGGGGCCGCCATCTGCTGGGAGCATCCCCTCGGCGCTGGCCACGGCGAGTTCCTCGGCAGGGGGTTCGGCTTTCGCTGCCATCAATGCTTCTTCGGCGCCGGGTGGCGCCAACTCGGAGATGAGTTCTGCGCCATCGGAGCCGATCGCAATGTCCTTCGGCGGGGCGTCCGGCGGGGGTTCCATGCCCTCGTTCTCCGCCCGGGCGAGGACTTTTTTCATCTGCCGTTCGGCATCGGTCAGTGGTGCCAGTTCCGTCGCGCCGGGCACGCTGAGTTCCGAAACCAGTAATTCGCCGGAAGAATCGACTGCGACATCGACAGCCGGCTCTTCGGCCGGGGGGGTCATCCCCTCGCTTTCTGCGTCTGCTACGGCCGGGTCTTCTTCCGCGCGGTCGACGACGGGTGGTTTCCAGGGTGTCGGCGTGATGTTTCGCGGTGTCGTCGCGCGCTTGCGCGTTTGTGTCGTGATCAACACGGCCACTGCACCGATGACACCAAGGGCAATCAGGAGCTTGAGCACTCTGTTCATTTCGCGGCAGCCTCCCGTTCCAGCAGCATCTCCGTTACCGCAACGAGGCCAGCATAGACGTACTGCAGCTGCTCGCGCGGCAGAAATTCCACCTTCTTGAGGGTCTCCTTGCGCGCCGTCACCGGGTCCCACGAATCCATTAACTCGATCGAGTCGTGGTCGACTCCCATCTGCAGCTCATACAACTCTCCGTCGTCGGCGACCACGATGCAGCCGTACTCGGGGTTACCGCCATCGATCTCGCATTCGATCGCATTCGTGAATAGCGCGTTCGGGAACGACGGAAACGGCTTCAGTTCGTCGCAGGCCTCTTTCAGGAGGGCCTGGATCTGCATGGCCGCGCGTTCGAGAACGAGGTCGGCCTGGGTCTTTCGGAGCAGTGCTTGGTTTGCCATTGCCAGTCAAAGTATAAGCGCTCGAACAACGTGCGCTCGCGAATTCGATTATGCTTCCCCGGCCGAAGGAGACTGCCATGACCGTCGACAGTTACCGCTACCTCCCGCGTTCCATGAAGGCGGGCTACGAATCCACTCCGATCACCGACGAACCGAGCGCATGGACGCCGCTTTCGAAGCCGTTGGCCCGCTGTACGGTCGCACTGATGACCTCGGCCGGGATCTTCCTCAAAGACTCGCAGGAGGGCTTCGATGAGGCCCGCGAGTGGGCGAACCCTGAATGGGGCGACCCAACCTATCGCGTCATCCCGAAGGATGTTCGCCAGGAACAGATCGGCTGCTCTCACCTCCACATTAACCACACCGACCTGCTCGAAGATGTAGACGTCGTGCTCCCCCTGCGCGCGTTCAAGGCGCTCGAAGCCGAAGGCCGCATCGGCGCCGTCGCAGACGATCACTACTCCTTCATGGGTTACCAGGACCGAAGACTGGTGGATTGGCGGACGGTCCAGGGTCCGGAGCTCGCGGCCCGGCTGAAGGAACACCAGGTCGATGTCCTCTTGCTTGCCCCTGCCTGACCGGATTGCTGTAGAAACGTGCCCGTGCTGGCACGATGCGTCGAATCCCTCGGAATCTCTACCGTCACCGTGACGATGATGCCGGAACTGGCCCTGAAGATGCGTGCCCCGCGCGTTGTTGGCGTCGAGTTCCCCTTCGGCCACAGCTTCGGGACACCCCACAACGATGCGTTGATGAAGACCGTCGCCGATGCAGCTTGCGAAGCCCTCGAAGAGGCCGGCGCCTCAGGCTACCGGCTCGATGTGGACGCTGAGTGGCCGGTGCCGCTCGAGGTCGCCTACAAGACGTGGCACCCGCCCCAGGCCAGCCCAATCGTCGCGCGCATGCTGAAGGCGCGCGCCGCCCAGCAAGGCCAGTGAAGTGATGTGCGAGCAGTACCCCTTCAGCGGCCAGCGTTCACGCTGACGCGCAACGTTGTCGATTGCCGGCCGCCGCACCCCGGCATTGCTGTCGGGGGTACTGACTGCTGACCCGGAACCTGATGCCCGTCCTCTGGTAGACTCCGAATCACTGTGACTCGTACTGATCCTGCGCCCCAACCGCCCTTCCTTCCGCTCCGAGGCATCCGTGTCCTCGCCTTCGAAGTTGCTTATTCGCTTCCGGCGGGCACGCGCACGCTCGCCGAACTCGGCGCCGAAGTTGTGCGTGTAGCCGGCCCCGGCCGTGATAGTTACTACATCAGCGTCGTCGATGGCGTCTACATGTCGAAGTCCTGCATCGGCATCAACCTGAAGGACCCGGAAGGCCTCGCGATCGCGAAGCAGCTTGCGGCGAAGGCCGATGTCATTTGCAGCAACTTCGTACCCGGCGTAATGGAACGCCTGGGGCTCGGCCCCGATGAGATTCGCGCCCTGAACCCGCAGGCGATCATCCTGCAGCTCTCGGGCTACGGGACTCCTGGGCCGTGGAGTAACTATGCCGCCTTCGGCCCAAGCACCGAGGCCGCGGGAGGCATGAACCAGCTCGTCGGGCTGCCTTCGGGGCCACCGGTGCGCCTCGGCAGCGGCGTCTTCGCCGATCAGCTCGCAGGCCGCTTCGCCGCCCTCGCCCTCATCGCCGCCCTCGAACAACGCCAGCGAACCGGCCAAGGCCGCACGCTCGACCTCTCC
>JBATAT010000344.1:0-2681 GCA_049662005.1 Tepidiformaceae bacterium | reverse complement strand
AAAGCTTCGGGACTTGCTGCCGGGAAGGGTGCGATCGGGTGCGAAACGCGCGAACTCGCGTTGGCAGCCGCTCGCGAAATGCTGATCGATAAGCAGTTTGGCACGTCCAGCGACACGATCGTCATCGAACGCGACATGCCGGGCTGGGAAACAAGCGCGCATGCCTTCTGCGATGGCAAGATCGCCGTGCTCTGGCCGTTCTCGACCGATTACAAACGGGCGCTCGATGGCGACACGGGACTGAACACTGGCGGTATGGGTTCGTACAGCCCGAGTGCCGGCGTCTCGGAGGATCTTGCGAACGAGATTAAGCGAATCGTGGTGGACCCGGTGATGCGTGGGATGGCCGCGGCGGGCCATCCTTACAGCGGCACACTCTACCCCGGGATCATGGTCACCCCTGAAGGACCGAAGATTCTCGAATACAACGCGCGGTCCGGAGACCCGGAAACGCAGGTGTTATTGCCGCGGCTCGAAAGCGACCTCTTTGAAGTCGCGCGGGCGGCAGCGCTGGGCGAACTCGGCTCGTTCGATGTTCGCTGGTCGTCAGACCCGACTGTCGGGGTCGTCGTCGCGAGCCGGGGGTACCCGGAATCATTCGAAACCGGCTTCCCGATTTCGGGATTCGATGCCGTCGATGAGGGCGTCCACGTTTTCCATGCAGGCACGCGCGCAGTAGAGGATGGCTTCGTCACTTCAGGTGGCCGCGTCTGCACAGTGGTCGCAAGCGGAACGACGATCCAGGAAGCTCGCGAACGCGCCTACGACAACGCTCGCCGAATCACCTTCCAGAACGCGTACTACCGTTCTGATATTGCCCAGGAGGCCGTGTAATGCCCAACCCCCTCGTCGCAATCCTGATGGGATCCGTCAACGATGAGCCACTGCTCGAACCGACCAAGAAAGCGCTGGATTCACTTGGCATCCCGTACGTGGTGCGGGCGATGTCGGCGCACCGGACGCCGGACAAGGTCCGTGAGTTCGCGAAGCGCGCCGAAAGCGACGGTTTCGAAGTGATGATCTGTGCTGCGGGCGGTGCGGCCCACCTGCCGGGGGCAGTGGCGGCAAACTGCACGCTCCCTGTCATCGGGATTCCGCTGGCCTCAAGCGAAGTTGCCGGCGCGATGGACGCGATCTATGGCGTGCTCCAGATGCCGCCGGGGGTGCCCGTGGCAGGGGTGGCAGTTGGGGCCTGGGGCGCGCGAAACGCGGCCTATCTCGCGGCATCGATCCTCGCGCTGAAGCATCCCGAGATCCGGGAGGCCTACAAGGCGTTCAGGGATAAGCAGTCACAGGGATAGCCCCGGCACGAGGGCGAGTTAGCCGCGGCGGGCGACCCAGATTTGCTCAAGACCGTAAGCAGGCGGCGACTTGTCGTAGTCGGAGTATTCGGCTTCGACGGTGAAGCCACAGAGTTCGAGCAGGTAGCGCATCTCGTGGCGATAGGTCCAGCGCATGCGCAGGACTTCTTCTTCCTGGCGGAGCACCTCCCCGGCGTCATCGAGTTCCGTGAAGCGCCAGATTTCTTCGAACACCTGGGCGACGGTGTCGTTCGAGCGATCCGCAACATGGACCTCGACCATGTTGTTCGACACGGGATGGCGCGCGCCGCCGAGCGAGGTCCAGTCGTCAACAGGCTGCGTTGGAGTGAGAAGGTCGAGCCTCGGATCGAAGATATCGATCGCGAGGCGCCCGCCGGGTTCGAGGTGGGCGTGGATGCATTCAAGGCAGCGGCGCTGGTCGGCGGGTTCGGTAAGAAACATGAAGGAGCGAAACGCGATGAAGGCAAGGTCGAACCTCCGGGCGAGGGCGAATTCGACCATGTTGCCCTCGACCAGGGTGATCCGCTTCTGCAGCGCGGGCGGCTCTTTCGCGATGCGTTCGGCGGCGACCGCCAGCATAGGCTGCGCAAGGTCGAGGCCGGTTACGGAGACGCCTGCTCGAGCCAGTGGAATGAGCAGGCGACCGGTCCCGCAGCCGAGTTCGAGTGCACTTCGCCCGGAGGCAAGGGCCAGTTCCGTGTAGAACTCAACATCGCCCTCGACGACACCCAGGGAAGCTGTTCGCAGCGTGTAGACGTCAACGTTGAGGCCGGGGCACCGATAGAAGTCGGGTGGCATCGCGGAAAGTGTAGCGCCGCGGCACTTCCCTGTTCCGTGGAGGGAGGAGCCGGTACCATATCCGGGTGATTCCCCGTTATTCGCGCCCCGAAATGTCAGCCGTCTGGAGTGACCAGAACAAGTTCCAGCGCTGGCTGGATGTCGAAGTTGCCGCCGTGGAAGCCTGGGCGGAACTTGGCCAGGTTCCCAAGGAGGCGGCGGCGAAAATCAAGCGCGACGCTGGCTTCGACGTTGCCAAGATCGACGAGTACATCCGAATCACCCACCACGATGTGACCGCCTTCCTTCGATCTGTCGCCGAGACGCTTGGCGAAGAGGGACGTTATGTACACTTTGGCCTCACCTCGTCGGACGTGTGGGACACCGCGACCGGCCTCCAACTGCGCGATGCGGCTGACCTGCTCCTAAAAGGCATCGATGGGCTTTCGGCCGTGCTCGAACGCCAGGCGGTTGCCCACCGCGATACGCTCTGCACCGGCCGGACCCACGGTGTCCACGCCGAACCCACAACCTTCGGGCTTAAGCTGACGGTCTGGGTCGATGAGATGCGCCGAAACCGAA
>JBATAT010000343.1:0-4181 GCA_049662005.1 Tepidiformaceae bacterium | reverse complement strand
GCGAGGATGTGGCCCATATCGGTCGATACTTCCATGCCGTTGGAGACGAAGATGCCTTCGTGCTTCTTGCGGAAGGGGCTGAGATCCCAGCTTTCCCACATCCGGTCATGTTCCGTTATGTTGACTCCTGTCAGCCCGACGCGCCTCGCTTCTGCGATCAGATCGTCTGGGTCGAGCATGGAATCCGAAGCGCCCCTGGTCGTGTGCAGGTGCATATCAATAATGGTGCCCGGCACTCGGCGCCTCCATTGGTTTTATTGTTCCGTTTGTCACGAGTGAAGAGAGTATATCATCATCGCTCGGCCAGCACGGGCATCAGCCAGCCAAAGAGACCCAAGAAGCTCAGCGACATCCCTGCCCAGATCCACCAGTATCGCCGCGCCAGAAGCAGGAGTGGCGGGATAGGCAAGAACGCCAGCGACCCCATGATGAAGAGGAAGGTCCAGCTTGGAGCGCCGAGCGCGCCAGCCGTGTCTTCAAAGCCACCAAGCTTGTAGGCCGAACCCAGGAGCATCCCGCCCATCGTCCAAAAGACACCGGTTCCGATCGAAAACGGCACCGCGAGCAGCATCCCCGGCACATCGAGATACTTCTGAATGACGACCTGGGGCGCCGGTTGGATGCAGAGATAGGTCAGGGCGAGAGTCGAGAGGATCGCCATTGCATAGCCGGCCATCCAACCGCCGAGTACTGCATTCATGGCCGCGTCGCCGTCTTCGTCACGATGACCTCGCAATTGGCGCCGCGGGCGGCCTCGGCGAGCGACCGGGCTTCGCCCGGGGGGCCGGTCCAGAACAGGCACGGGCCAGCGCCGGCAAGGCGAATCGCGGATCCGGTGCGCTGTTCGAGGTCAGACCAGAGCGCGGCCAGCCACGGAAAGAGATCGAAGGCAACTCGCTCGAAACCGTTGAAAACGGACTCGGCCGCAATCCGAGTGGTGCGGTCTGAGACGAAGTTCTGCACGACCTCGCCATCATCGAAGGGGTGCTTATCGAGTGCGCCGAACATCCGTGCCGTCTTCCGCTCGATGGTGGATGGTGGGATGAACAGCACGACTCCGTGCGGACCGAGGCTCGGCAGGGGAGTAACCCGTTCGCCACGCCCCTGGGCGCGAGCCGTGCCACCGACGAGGAAAAATGCTTCGTCGCTGCCGATGTCGTTCGCCACAGCCAGCAGATCGTTGGAAGTGGCGTTTGGCCAGAGCAGCGCGAGCAGCTTCAGGACAGCGACGGCGTCGGAGGCGCCGCCACCAAGCCCACCAGCCGCCGGAATATGCTTTTCAAGATGGACGGCGACCGGATGCCCATCCACGCGTTTTGCGAGGCACTGTGCGGCCTTCAGAGCGAGGTTTGAGTCATCGGAAGGAACGCCACGGCTTCTCGGACCGGAAACGGTGATGCTCCAATCCTGCGCAGCTCGTACCTCGACGATGTCGGCCAATTCGATTTCCTGTAGAACGGTATCAATCTCATGGTAGCCGTCCGACCTCACGCCCAGCACTTCGAGGATGAGGTTGACCTTCGCATATGCCGGCCTTCGCAAGATTTCAGGCACTTTCACGAACCTCGATGCAGGCGTCCATTAGCGTAAGCCATTCCTGGATGTCCAGCGTCTCAGGGCGGCGAGTTGAGGCGATGCCGGCACGTTCGAGGGCGAGCATCGCTCCTTCGGGCGGGAGCCAGATGCCGCGGCTGAGGCCGTTGTGAATTTGCTTACGGGGATTGCGGAAAACCCTGGAGACAAAGTCGAAGAATTCGGCGTTGCGCTCCGGTGCCACGAGGGGCTGGTCGCGGATGACGAGCCGGACCACGGAGGACACCACGGCCGGAGGGGGATCGAACGCCTCGGGAGGGACGTTGAACAGCAGTTCGGGTTCGGCATACACACGGACCGAGATCGACAGGAGCGACCAATCGCCGTCTCTGGCGGCGATCTCCTTCGCCACTTCGCGCTGGACCATGATGACCATTTCGCGGGGTTGGGGTTCGGATTCGAGGAGGTGCCGGATGATTGGGTTGGCAGCGAAGTAGGGCAGGTTCCCGACGGCGACAAAGGGCACGCCGGGAGGAATCACATCGGCTGGGTCGAACAGGCGGGCATCGCCGGCGACGACGCGCAGCCGTTCGTGGCCGGCGAATCGTCGTTCGAGGTGAGCGATCATCCGGTCTTCGATTTCGAGCGCTACGACGCGGTGGCCGGCATTCAGGAGGAATTCGGTGAGCTGCCCGGTTCCGGGGCCGATTTCAAGGACCAGCGCGCCTTCCGGGCAGCGAACCGCGTTGGTGATGTCGTGGAGGACGCCGGTATCGCGGAGGAAATGTTGTCCGAGGGCTTTCCGCGGGCGTGGACCGGAGGGGCGGGTGCGTGGCACAGTGGCTCCCGTCCGGGGCGAAGGATTGGTATTGGCCGTGCACCTGCTGTCGAACCTGACACCGGGCTTGCCCATTGCCACAAAACTCAGACCCGGTGTACCTGCGGCACCCGAAGCGGTCTCCTTATGGCTGCTTCCTTCCGGACCTGACCAGGTTCGAAGTGCCTCGCCGCGCAGGACCAGGTCGTCAACGTTCTTTGACAGGGACAGTCCCCGATGCGTCAGCCCTCGAGCAGGAATTCAACCCCGCTGGAGCGGATTGCGGGTACAGGGCACCGCTAGTTCCCCATCTAGCACAGCCATCGGTAACCGTACCGAGCGCGAGCCTCGCGGGTCAAGCGAAAACGCGCGATAGAGCGCTATTCGGCGGAGAGATTGAGGGCGACGAGCAGATCGCCAGCGTTCACGCGTTGGCCGGGCTTAACGGGCACGTGATCGACTGTCCCGGCGGCGGGCGAACGAAGCTCGTTGTTCATCTTCATCGACTCGATGACGAGGAGGACATCTCCCGCCACGACCTGTTGCCCTGCCGTACAGCGAACTTCAACGATCGAGCCGGTCATTGGGGCGGTGATCCGGCGTGGGCCGCTCGTTTCTTTGCGCCCCAGGCGGGATTCGCTCTGAGCACGCCACCGTTCGACATCGAGGTCGAGGATATGGCGACCGAAGGTGACCCGTGCACCACCGCGCCGGCGTTCGAGGTAAATCTCGGTGGGCCGATTGTCGATCATCAGCAAGTAGAGGTGCGAGTTCCCGATCGGTTGCAGGTCAGCGGATTTCCATTCTTCCTCGCCAACACGGCGCACCCGGACCCCGGTGTCGTCCCGGTCCAGTTCGAATTCGCTTTCGTTCTCGGCATCGCGGACTAAATACTTCGTGGCCATCGACCCATCGCTTTCACTTCGGCCCTACCAGTCATCCGGTTGCGCCAGGCGGAACTTGTCCCGTTGTGGTGCCCGTTCGAAACCGACGCGCCGCCACCATTTTCGGAAACCTCGGCTTCGCCGCCTGTCACCAGGAGGAGCGCCGCGATTTCGGCCATTTCGCGCTGCGCCGCCATCGGCTCTTCGGCGAAGACCTGGTGCCGGTCGAGGAACCCCGTATCGACGTTGCCAGAGATGAAATCGGGATGGTCAAGGATCTGCTGGAGGTAAGGGATATTGGTTGCAACCCCGACCACCGTGAATTCGGCAAGGGCACGCTTCATGCGGGAAAGGGCGCCTTCGCGGGTACGTCCCCAGGCGGTCACCTTGGCCAGGAGCGAATCGTAGTACGGCGTGACTTCCATGCCGTCGTAGAGGGCGCTTTCGACGCGAATGCCAGGACCGGCAGGTTCACGGGCGAAAACCATCTTGCCGACGGAGGGCAGGAAATTGTTGAACGGGTCCTCGGCCACGATCCGGCACTCGATGGCCCAGCCGCGGGTAAGCAGATCGGCCTCTTCGTAAGGGAGTTCTTCGCCTGCGGCGACGAGGATCTGGTCCTTCACAAGGTCAGTCCCAGTCACGATTTCGGTAACCGGGTGCTCGACCTGGAGGCGGGTGTTCATTTCGAGGAAGAAGTAGCTGCCGTCCTGGTTGAGGAGGAACTCGACCGTGCCAACGTTATGGTAATTCGCCGCTCGCGCGATCCTCACAGCTGCGCGCGAGAGGTTCCGGCGAAGCTGTGGCGAAACGGCAATGCTCGGACACTCTTCGATCAGCTTCTGGTGACGGCGCTGGATGGAGCATTCACGCTCGCCCACCGGCACCGCATTGCCGAACTTGTCGGCGATGACCTGGACTTCGATGTGGCGGACGTGCTGGAGGTT
>JBATAT010000342.1:0-2617 GCA_049662005.1 Tepidiformaceae bacterium | reverse complement strand
GTGCGATTCACGTGTGAGCATCTCATCAAACTTATGGAGTACTTCTTCATACGCTCGAATCTCCCGGCCAGCACCCTCCACGACAGCGCCGAACATCCGGATTGGCCGGGCTTGATTCATTGGGCGGTAGCCCGTGATCGCGGCGTAGCCATCTTCCAGGGCGCGAATCCGTGTTTCCTGGTTGAACTGCGCCCATGGGCTGGGGCGGCCCGCCGGCCGTCCGTGCTGAGGACTCTTTATCTCTGCCGCGTGCAATTCATAAGTAGCAGGATCCGTCGCTGACGGGAGTGACCGGCGAACCGTCTCAGTAAGCCGATACTGAAGATGCCATGCATCGAGTTCGTGTACGGCAACACCAGCCAGAACAAAACACGGACTCCCACCGTGCGTTCCAGATTCGTCAAGGTAGAGGAGGTACGTTTAGTCGTGCTCCGATGGAAGAACGGGAGAGCCTCATCAGGCGAGAACCGACATGCAGTCACGCTGATGAGGGTGGTACCGCGAAGCAGTCCTCTCAACCGTCAATCAACAATATCGGATGAATGTCCGCGGTTCAATAGAATCCTACCCTTCAGCCTACCCCGCTGTCACCGTGTGCCGGCTCCACAACTTCAGCGTCTCCCGGACCTTGTCTACCGTCTCGTTGTCGATCGTTGCATCGCTGAAGACGCAGTCGTTCAGGTGCTTTTCGAGCACCAGGATGCTCGCGCTCTCCAGCCCCGAACGCGCCGCGAGCAACTGTGTCAAAACGTCTTCGCAACAACGGCCATCTTCGAGCATGTTGCGCAGCCCGCGCACCTGCCCTTCAATCCGCGACAATCGGTCGAGGAGTTTCTTCGTCTCTTCAGGTGTCATGGTTTTGAAACCCTCCCGGTGTTGACACAGTATACCCCATGGGGGTATCGTGTGGCTACATCGAAAAGGCCCCCGGTAGTGAAGGGTCTCGAAAGGAAACACACAATGTCCGATGTCCGCGAAACCACTGACGCCACCTGGGAAGCCGACGTTCTTAAGTCCGAGCTTCCAGTTCTGATCGACTTCTGGGCGCCCTGGTGTGGCCCCTGCCGCATGGTTGCCCCGATCGTCCAAGAGCTTAGCGACGAATACGCCGGCAAAGTCAACTTCTTCAAGATGAACACCGACGAGAACCCCACCGTACCGAGCAAGTTCGGCATTCGCAGCATCCCCTCGCTCCTCATTTTCGAAGGTGGCGAACTCAAGGGCACCGTCGTCGGCTTCCGCCCCAAGAACGACCTCAAAAAGCGCATCGACGAGGCCCTCGTCTAAAGCGTTCGACCACGAACACTGACGTGAAAGGCCGGGACTTCCCGGCCTTTCGCATCTCTTCCCAGGAAGGCTCCAAACGTCATGGAAGACTATGAAATCGCAATCGTCGGTGGTGGCGGCGCTGGCCTGACGGCGGCGGTGTACGCTGCCCGTGCCCGCCGCTCCACGATCGTCTTCGAAGGAAAAGTAACCGGTGGCCAGATTGCTACCACCGACATCGTGGAGAACTTCCCCGGCTTTCCCGATGGCATCAACGGCTTCGACCTCGCCCAGAACATGCTCAAGCAGGCCGAGAAGTTCGGGGCAATCGTCGAGTACGCGAACGTCGAAAAACTCGATCATGCGGACGACGGCACGTTTATCCTCGCTGCCGGGAGCAAGACCTACCGCGCCAAGACCGTCATCGTTACTGCCGGGGCGGACTACAACAAGCTTGGCGTTCCTGGCGAGGCCGAATTCACCGGCCACGGTGTGAGCTACTGCGCCACGTGCGATGCCGCATTCTTCAGGGACCAGGATGTCATCGTTGTCGGCGGGGGCGATGCGGCGCTGGATGAGGCGCTATTCACCACCCGTTACGCCAGGAGTATCGCCATCGTCCACCGCCGCGATGAGCTTCGCGCCAGCGCCATCCTCCAGGAGCGGGCCTTCGCGAGCGCGAAGATCAGCTTCATCTGGGACACCATCGTCGAGCGCATCGATGGCAATGGCAGCGTCACTTCGGCAGTGCTGAAGAACCTCAAGACCGGCCAAATCACGGTGCGCCCGGCTGCGGCCGTCTTCATCTTTATCGGTCAGTTGCCGAATAACCATCTGCTCAAAGGACTCGTCGAAATGGATGCCGGCGGCCATGCCATCGTCGACCTCCAGATGCAGACCGCGGTCCCGGGGCTCTTTGTCGCTGGCGATATCCGCACGAAGGCAGCCCGCCAGCTCATCACGGCGGCTGGCGATGGCGCGACTGCGGCGATCGCCGCGGAGCACTACCTCGCTGCGCTGGAATGATCCTTCGCGAACGCTCGTGGTTCTTTAATGATTAAGAAGCTCACGATCCCCGTCACGAAGATGAAGATGCCGATCACCACGTAGACGGCGTTGATCCCGGCAATTCCCGTCACAAGCCCGCCACCGAGTGGCCCTAACATCAGGGCAAGCGATTGCATGCTCGCGGCCATTCCGAAGGTGCTTCCGTGCTTGCCTTCCGGCGCGCTTGCCGCGATGAGCGCACTCGTCCCGGGCACGGTCGCGCCCTGGAATAGCCCGACCGCGCCGAGCAGCAGCGCGAAACTCACCAGGCCATCTGCCATTGCCACGAGCGGATACAGAACTC
>JBATAT010000341.1:0-7998 GCA_049662005.1 Tepidiformaceae bacterium | reverse complement strand
TTATCCGGGACCGCGACGATCGTGCTCGGTGCCTCCACCTGGTCGGCCGGGATGCGCATTACTTCGGTAACGGCGTCCACGATCAGTCCAACCATCCCGGTCGTACTCCCCACGACGACGATGCGCGTCTCGGGTGTGTGCTCGCCCGCTTCCACCGCACACCGCTTGCGAAGGTCCACCACGGGAACCACTCGCCCACGGAGATTCGTAATTCCTTCGACCCAGGGTTCTGACCCTGGTATTGACGTGATCGCCTGCATGCGAACGATTTCCTGCACAGACTGGATATCCAGCGCGTAGAACTCGTCGGCGAGCCGGAAGATCACGACGTGCTCTTCGGCAGCGGGTTGCCCCGCGGATTCGGTCGATTCGATTTTCGTGGCCACAATTCCTCCCCCGGATATCAAGTGGTACCGGCCTCTCCACGAGCGTCGTGTGAATGCTCGCCCCCGGCCATCGGGCGCTGCCCTCAATCTCCACCGGGTACTCCCCTTACGCCCGCCGCCCACATAGAGGGCCTGATGCACCTCGACCTAGGGAAACCCTGTATATCGTGCCGATAGTAATGACGAGAGACTTCCCACCCAGGAGTTAATCGTGGCCTCCGAAAACGCTGTCCTTAGCCAACGCGAAATCGATGCCCTTCTCAATGCCGACATCGCGGAGATCGACGACGACTCCGTTATCCCCATGCCCGCCCAGCTCCAAAAGGATGCCGGCCGGCGTGTGAAGCTGTACGACTTTCGCCATCCCGAGAAGCTTTCGAAGGAGCAACTCCGCGGATTGCAGATTATCCAGCAGGGCGTCGCCGGCTCGATGGCCGCCAATTTCTCCGCCCGTCTCCGTGCCCCCGTCGAAGCTCGCCTCAGCGCCCTCGAACGTGGCATCTACGAAGAGTACGTGACCCAGATCGGTCAGAACTCCGTCGTCATCATCATCGATATGTCGCCACTCCAGGGCTACGCCGTGACGGCCTTCGGCCTCGATGTCGCGTTCGGCATCATCGACCGGCTCCTGGGCGGAAAAGGTAAACGAAACGCGCGCGTCCTCAATCGTGACCTGACCGACATCGAGATCGCGCTCATCCGCCACATCGGTATGGATATCGCCCGCTCGCTCGTCGAACCGTGGCTCCGTGTCGTGGACCTCACCCCGGACGTCTCTGAACTCGCCCTCGGCCCCCAGGTGATGCACGCCATTCCACCCTCCGAGTTCGTGATTACGGCCTGGTACGAGGTCCGCTTCGCCGACCAGACCGGCGGCATCTCGCTCTGTTTCCCGCTCACCATCCTCGAACAGATCCTGCCGAAGCTCACCGGCCAGAGCATCTTCGAAAACCGCCCTGGCCGTACTGCGGACGCAAACACCAGGGTCCACGACGACCAGCTCATGCCGGTCTCGGTCCTCGCCCGCACCATGCTTGGCTCGGCCAGGGTCGATGCCTCCGATATTGCCGCACTTTCGCCCGGCGACGTCATTGTCCTCGATAGTCTCGCCGCCGATCCGCTGCACGTTTTCGTCGGGAATTGTGAACGGTTCGCGGGCTTCCCCGGCACGAAAGGCCGGAAAATGGCGCTACAGGTTTCGGCGAGGGTTGACGATGATGGTTGGGAGAAGACCTTCGAGGGTACCCAGGATGAGTAGCACGGTTCCCATTCGCGCCGTCCTCATGTCCTCCGAGATCATGAATGGCAACACCGGCTTCCATCGCCTTGTTTTCAAGGTCGATGGCGGTCGCGCAGGCATGGCCAGCGTTACCGTCATGATTTCCCAGGACGCTCACCGCAAACTCGTCCAGCAGATGAGCCGCGCCCGTTTCCAAATTGTCGAAAAGGCCACGCTCCTCAAGATGTGGGCACGCTGGGAGATCGCTCTTCGCTATAACGATTCCGGAATGTTGCCCGGCACCGTCACCATCACCGCTCGTGATATCGATGATTTTGGCGCCTACGCTTCAGACCTCGGCCGAACCCTCCAGGTTGGCTGATCCCCGGGATTTCGTACCGAACACGCTCAGCGCCGGGTAGGCCGGCCGGAGGTACTATGCTCGCAAAAATCACCGTCGCCGAAGCTGCCCAGGCCGCCGCCGGCGCCACCGACGGCGCTCGCGTCGAACTTGTCGGTCCATTCGTCGAAGCCGCGGCCCGCGTCATCCAGCAGGAGTGCGGCGAACCCGTCAGCCGCGGCAAACTCCACCGTGTTCGCTCTCCCCAGACCAACAACGAAGTCAGCGCCCTCATCGCTATCACCGGCGGTGTCGCCGGCCTCGTCATCTACTCGATGACCGAGGAAGCGGCGATCGGTTTCGCCTCGCGCATGATCGGCGAGCCAATCGCAGAACTCGATGCGATGGGCCAGAGCGCCATCGCCGAACTCGCCAACATGATCACCGGCCAGGCCGGCATCGCCCTCGAAAAAAACGGCTACCCGAGCGACATGTCACCGCCCGTCCTGCTCCTCGGTAAAGGCAGCTCCATCGCCACCCTGAACCTCACCCGCCTGATCGTCCCGCTCGTCGTCAGCTTCGGTGAATTCACGATCGACATCGCGGTCAAGGAAGCCTGATCCCGGTTCATCGAGCTCCGTTCGACCAACCACATGCGAGTTCATCTTGCTGTACCAAACCATCACCCGGCAGTAGCATGGAGCCAATGACTTCGCCCCAACCACGCCGTACCCGCCGCCGCGCCGCCCCTGCCGCCTCGCTTCCGAGGCCCGTTGCCGGGACCGGTGGAAATGCGCTCAACACCGCCGCACAGGCGCCGCGTTCAACCCCCACAGCCTCCACCGCGACGGCGCATCATCGCCAGCACCACGTCACCAAGGATTACAGCTACGTCCACAAGGACCTGATCCTGGTCAGTATATTCAGCGTGGCCGTCCTCGCCTTCATCGTCGCGATGTCCTTCATCGTCAGCTAGCTTCGCGAGCGTTCCGTCGTACCGCCGAGTACAGAGTGGCCCTGTTGTCCTGCGCCTACCGAAGGCTCTGATAGGCGAAATAGCACGCCACACCTGCCGCGACCAGCCCGTACATCGCCACGCCGATAGGCACGAAGAACAGCGGCTGCATCCCCCAGGCGATAGCAATGCCTGCGATGGCCAGTCCGACCACAACCGGTCCCCGCTTCCGCCGGGTGACCGCCTCCATCAGCTTCGTGAAAGCCCAGCCGAGTCCTGCTCCGACGAAGATTGAGAGAAAGCCAAAGCTGAACGGCAGCAGCACAAACCCCCAGATGAGGCCCATCACCACGCCGCCAACGATGGCCGCACCAGCAGCTTTCGCCGTATCGGTGTTCGAAAGCGTGTACACCGGGCTCCGCGCGATCCGTGCACAATCGCGGCACCGCGCTCCCACCGGCGTCTGGATCATGCATTTCGGGCAGATCGGCGTGTCGCAGCGGCTGCAGCGGAGTGCCGTTTGCACTTCCGGGTCCCGTGCGCACTGCACGATCGTTGCACCACCGAGCCGGATGGGAGCCGGCTCGGGTTCTTTCGCCTTTGGCTGGTTCAGCCCGCGCGCTGCATCGTAAGCTGCGCGCTTTGCAGGGTTGCCGAGCACTGAGAAGGCTTCCTCCACCCACCGCCGGCCCTCCCGCACGGTTGGATCGGCGTCTCCCCCGAGCTTCTTCATCAGCCCGTTGTACGCAGCCTCGATGACTTCGGGGCTCGCAGTCGTGAGCACCTGCAGGATCTCGTAGTAGTCAGTCGTCGTGTTCGGGGCGCCCATATGTTCTTTACGATGGTAACGCCCTGCCCGTAAAGGCGCAGAGATGGCGAGGGCGTCGCTATTCGGTTACCGAAGCCGCCATGTCGACGAGCGCGAACATAATGTTGCCTTCCGCGGCCACCTTCCCATCGACGGTCGCCTTCACGTGCCCCTTGCCCACTGGCCCGCGCAATTTCTCCAGGGTGAACTCCATCCGCAACTGGTCGCCCGGTACCACCGGCCTGCGGAAGCGCATATCTTCGATGCCGCCGAACATCGGCGTCTTCCCGCCCGCTTCCATCCCATGCAGGAGCGTTACAGCCGCCACCTGGGCCATCGCCTCCACGATCAGCACGCCGGGCATCACCTTATTCCCGGGAAAGTGCCCCTCGAAGAACCACTCGTTCGCGGTCACGTTCTTGATGCCCACGCCGCGCTTTCCCGCTTCGATCTCCAGCATGCGATCGACGAGCAACATCGGGTAACGGTGCGGGATGATCTTCTCGATTTGGTCGGCTTCCAGCATCTAGCGAGCCTTCTTTCCGGCATCGAAGCAGCGCTCGTCGAGGAATTCAAGGAACGTCCGGATTTGCGCCTCCGGGAATTCGAAGTCGCCGATGTCGCGGTCGTCCGGGTTGCCAAGGCCGTGGTAATCGCTTCCACCCGAGCGAACCAGTGAGTATTTTTCCGCGAGCTCCTCGTGATAGCGAACAGCCTCTGGCGTGTAGTTCTTGTAGTACGTCTCGATGCCGTCGGCGCCCCATTCCGCCAGCTGTGAAACCGGGACGCTGTAGTCATCGCCCATGAAGATCGGGTGGGCGATGAAGATAACTCCGCCGTGCCGGTGCACCAGGTCGATCGAGTCCGCCGGGTCGAGCCGCTCGCGGTTCACGTCCGCCGGCTTGCCGTTTCCCAACCACAGGTCGAAGGCCTCCTGAACGCTCGCGACGTAACCCTTTTCAACGAGCGCCCGGGCAACGTGTGGGCGTCCAACCGAGGCTTCACCGGCGATTTCCAATACGCGTGATTCCTCGATTGGCATGCCGTGCTCGCCCAGGATTTTCACCGTCGTCGTCAGCCGCTGCTTGCGGCCATCGCGCATCGATTGCATGAAGTCCTGGAGCTCCTTCGCCCTCACATCGAAGCCGTATGCGAGCAGGTGCGCATCGACCTTGCCGACGTCGGTCGAAATCTCCATCCCGGGAATGAGGCGAAGTCCGAGCCGGTCTGCGGCTTTGCGCGCCTCGGCCAGCCCCTCCGTCGTGTCGTGGTCCGTGAGCGAAAGTGCACGGATACCGCGCGTTGCAGCTGTCTCCATCACCCATGTCGGACTGTGCACGCCGTCGGAAGCGGTGCTGTGCAGGTGAAAGTCGGCCGTCGCCATCAGCAAATCACCCGGTCGCAGCGTTCGATGCTGATTGCCCGCTTTGTCGTGTTATCCGCCTCGACCACGATGCCGTTCAGGACGGCGACCCCCTCGGCCGGCGGCAGCCGCGTCGGCATCTGCGTCACGAACCGCGAAATCACGGCCTGTACGTCGTCGCCAATGACCGAATCGCGCGCGCCACACATGCCAG
Organism: Tepidiformaceae bacterium; assembly: GCA_049662005.1. Taxonomy (GTDB): domain Bacteria; phylum Chloroflexota; class Dehalococcoidia; order Tepidiformales; family Tepidiformaceae; genus Amarobacter. Next base: position 2,713 of record JBATAT010000341.1, on the reverse strand, counting down.
CGTCACTACAATACGCCGTCCCGTGCGGGAGAAGCCGGTGGTCCGCCGTGGGCACGTGCGTGTGGGTGCCGACGACGGTCGTCACGCGGCCGTCCAGGTACCAGCCCATCGCTTGCTTTTCGCTCGTCGCTTCGGCGTGAAGGTCCACGAGGATGAACCGGTTCTTGCTCATCCCCGCCAGTGCTTCGTCAACCGCCCGGAATGGGTCGTCGTAGTCCGCGCCCATGAAGACGCGGCCGATGAGGTTCACCACCACGAGGTCGCCGATCTCGATGATCCCGTGGCCGGGCGCGCCCGGCGGATAGTTCAACGGCCGGCTCACACACGCCGATGCATCGAGATACGGATAGAACTCGCGGTGCTGGAAGGTGTGGTTCCCGCCGGTGATGACGTCTATCCCGCAGTCGAGCAGTTCGTCCGCATGGCGGGCATTCAGGCCGCGTCCATTCGTGCAGTTCTCCCCGTTCGCGATTACGTAATCGAGCCTCAGCTCGCGGCGCAGTTCGGGCACGGTTTTCACCACCGCTTCGCGGCCGCAGCTCCCAACGATGTCGCCAAGGAACAGCATGCGCATGGGGCTAGCGCGCGTACTCTGTCGCCCGCGTTTCACGGACAACGGTGACCTTAATCTGCCCCGGATACTCCATCGTTTCCTCGATCTGCTGGCTCACATCGCGAGCAATGCGCATCGCCTCGAGGTCATCGATAGCGTCCGGCCGTACGATGATGCGCACTTCGCGCCCCGCCTGGATGGCGAACGCGCTCTCGACGCCCTTGTGGCTCTTCGCGATGTTCTCCAGCGTCTCCAGCCGCTTGATGTAGGCCTCCAGCGATTCGCGTCGGGCGCCTGGGCGGCCACCCGAAATCGCGTCCGCCATCATGACGATGACGGCCTCGACAGATCGTGGCTCGACCTCTTCATGGTGCGCTTCAATGCAGTGCGCGACAGCTTCTTTCACCTTGAACCGGCGAGCAATGTCGGCGCCAATGATCGCGTGCGTGCCCTCGACTTCATGGTCGACGGCCTTGCCAAGGTCGTGCAGGAAGCCGCCGGCCCGGGCAACATCAACGTCGGCGCCGATCTCGCGCGCGATCATCGCCGCGATATGGCCCGTTTCGATGCAGTGGCGCATAACGTTCTGCCCATAGCTCGTGCGATAGCGCAGCCGCCCGAAGACTTTCAGCACTTCCGGGTGCAGGTTGAGCACCTGGGCCTCGACCGCGGCCGCTTCGGCCGCATCCTGCATGGTCGCTTCGACATCGCGCTTTGCCTTGTTCACAGCTTCTTCGATGCGCGTGGGGTGGATTCGCCCGTCCTGCACGAGCATCGTCAGCGTCTGCCGGGCGATTTCCCGTCGAACCGGGTCGAAGGCGCTCACCGTTACCGCGTCGGGCGTGTCGTCGATGATCAGGTCCACACCGGTCGCTGCTTCGATTGCGCGAATGTTCCGGCCCTCGCGGCCGATGATGCGGCCTTTCATATCGTCGCTCGGGATCTGGACCACGGAAACGGTGTTCTCGGCCGTAACCTCCGAGGTGTACCGCTGAATGGCGGTGGCAAGGATCTTGCGAGCGCGTGGCCCGGCTGTCGCCTCCACCTCTTTCTCCATCTCGCGAACGCGGCGGCTCGCTTCTTCGCGGATCTCGCCTTCGATCGCTGCCAGCAACTGCTCGCGAGCCTCCGAAACGGTCAGGTTGCTGACGCGTTCGAGTTCGGTTGCCTGCTTCTGGTGGAGCTCAGTGGCCTCAGTGCGCAGCCGCTCGATCGAGGCCTCGCGATCGCGTAGCGCCTGGTCGCGCGAATCCAGTGCCTCCACCTTGCGGTCGAGGTTTTCTTCTTTCTGGGCAAGGCGCTGTTCGGAACGTGCGGCCTCCGCGCGTCGCTCTTTCATCTCTGCTTCGAGTTGGTTTCGAAGCGTGAGGGTTTCTTCTTTGGCTGCCAGCAGCAGCTCTTTTTGTCTTGTTTCGGCCTCTGCGAGGATGCGGCTAGACTGCTCCTCTGCAAGTTGCAGTGAAGTTCCATCGGCTCGGCGGCGCAGCACAAAGCCAGCTCCCGCTCCGATTAGCAAACCCGCGAGGCCGACGATAATCGAAACTATCGCCAGCATTGAACGTCTCCATTGTGGTCAACAAAAATGCCACGTTTCACGCACCGTCAGGTGCGAATGCACCGTGATTGGCTACCAGCATCGTACGCCGCGCAACGAAGGCCAGTCAAAGTTTGGAAGGTTTCAGAACAGCCGTCCCTGCCGCCGATCGTTTGCTCCTGGATGCGGCAAATGAAGGTCGAAAGCCAATCCCGCCACTCGCACGAGCGCCGTTACCGCCACCGCCAGGAGTGCTGCACCTCCCACTGAAACGGGCTCGGCCAGCCACAACGAAAGCCCGCCCAGTACCGCTGCCGTCGCATTCACCTCCGAGCGCAGGACGAGTGGCACACGGTCCGCCATCAGGTCGCGAAGCACGCCACCGCCAGTCGCGGTCAGCACCGCGAGCAGGAGCACCGCAGGCAGGGCGAGGTCAAATCGGATGGCGGCCAGTGCCCCCGCCGCCGCGAATGCGCCAAGGCCTGCCGAATCCGCGACTGCGAGCACCACCCGGTGCACCCGCCGCCTCCGCCAAACGAGCACGATGCCGAGGACGGCTCCCCCGAACGCCCAGAGAAAGTAGTCCGGCTTGTCCAGCAGCAGAGGGAGCCTGCCAAGGATGACGT
>JBATAT010000340.1:0-8317 GCA_049662005.1 Tepidiformaceae bacterium | reverse complement strand
AAGACCGCCAGCCGCCCTTCTTGCGAAACACACAGAGTGGCTGGGTGACAGCCGAGTACGCGATGTTGCCGCGGGCCACGCATACGCGCAGCCAGCGCGAAGTAGAACGCGGGCGGCCCGGCGGCCGAACGCAGGAGATCCAGCGGCTCATTGGCCGTGCCCTGCGCGGAGTCGTGAACGTCGAGATGCTCGGCCCTCGAACGATCACGCTCGATTGCGATGTAATCCAGGCGGACGGCGGAACGAGAACTGCCTCGATTACGGGCGCGTACGTCGCCCTCCAGGTCGCCATGAAGAAGCTGGTGGCCAACGGCCAGGTCCCGGCCGCGGCAGTCCAATCGGCGGTTGCGGCCGTTTCGGTCGGGATTGTGCAGGGTGTACCACTGCTGGACCTGTGCTACGAAGAGGATTCGACCGCGGAAGTCGATTTCAACGTCGTGATGACCGGTGCGGACGAATTCGTGGAAGTGCAGGGGACGGCGGAGCACAAGCCGTTCAGCCGGGCCTCGATGGATGACCTGCTCGAACTGGCGAAGCTCGGCATCGGCCAGCTTTTCGAGCTCCAGGAAGCGGCTATCGCCTCGGCTTAGCCGACGTAGTGGCCGAGGAAGGTGCCACCAAGGATGTGCAGATGGCCATGTTCCTGGCTTTGCATCGCGTCGTAGCCGAAGTTGGTCAACACGCGGAAGCCGCCTGGGCAGAGCTGCCTGCCGATCTCGGTGGCAATCTTGCCGACCTTGCCGATGTGGCTCTCCCAGAGTTCGGACTGGGTGGTGTGGGCCTTCGTCATCGCGAGGAGCATGACGGGCACCCATCGCAGCACGTTCTGGATGACGATGATTTCATCATCCTGGTAAACGATATTGGCGGGTTCTTTCCCGGCTACGATATTGCAAAAGACGCAGTATGGTTGCATTTGGCCCCGCGATCATAGTTTCGCACGGGGCCCTGAACAAACGATCGCGACTGCACAAAGGATCCTGGATGCCTCAATTTCGACCGTTCCGCGGAATTCGCTATACACCCAGGGCTGGAGCACTGAGCGAATTGCTCTCTCCGCCCTACGACGTCATCAATCCGGCTCAACAGCAGGCGCTCGAAGACCAGAACGCGAAAAACTCGGTCCGGCTCGAGCTCGCGTCTGGTGGTGAAGAACGGTACGAGCGGGTTGCAGGATTGCTGCAGCAATGGCTTGCCGAGGGCGCGCTGGCGCGTGACGAAGCGCCAATGTTCTACGTTTACGAACAGCGCTTTCGGGAAGGCGGCCACCCGTTTGTGCGCAAGGCATTGATTGCCGCGGTGGAGGCACAACCGTGGGAAGAGGGCGCCGTGAAGCCGCACGAATACACGATGTCGGGGCCGAAGGAGGATCGGCTGAAGCTGCTCCAGGCGACCAGTGTGCAACTGAGTCCCGTGTTCATGATCGCGCGCGACCGTGCAGGAACGCTCGCGGCCTTCATCGACTCCGTGATGAACTCGCGCGAACCGGATATGTCCGGCACGAGCATCGACGGCGAAGAGCATCGCGTCTGGGCGGTGGAAGCGGGGAGCTACGAAATGCGGCAGATCGCGCCGCTGCTGGCCGAGAGCTTCTATATCGCCGATGGACACCATCGCTACGAGACGGCCGTGAATTACCGGGACTGGAGAGCCAGCAACGAAACGCTGGCGCCGAGCCACCCGGCACGCTTCGCGATGGCGGCGATCGTCGCAGCTTCAGACCCGGGCCTCGTGATTCGGCCCATCCATCGGATGGTGCCGAAGGCGGCGCCGCCCGATTGGCAGGCACGAATCGGCGATACCTTCGAGGTCGACCACATCAAACTCGTGGGCGGCGACCGCGAACGAGCCGCCGAACTCTCGCTGCTGCTGGAGCCGGGCACGCTGGTGGCGATCAACCTCGAACCCGGGCAGGTTCACCGCTTCCGGCGCGCTGGCGGAGCGCTGCGTGGCGCGGTCCCATCCGGGATGAGCGAGGAGTGGATAGGGATCAGCCCGAATGTGCTTCGTTACGGCGTCCTGGAGCCGTTGTGGGGGATTTCCGACGACGACCTGCGGGCGGGGGTGGTCTCCTACAGCCATGACGTGAAGGAAGTCATCGAATTCCTCGATGAGCACCCGCATGGGGTGGCGTTCTTGATTAACCCCGTGAGCATCGAGTCCGTCGTTTCGCTCGCCGACAAGGGCGAACGGATGCCGCAAAAGTCGACCTTCTTCCATCCGAAGTTGGGGACCGGGCTGGTCTTCAACCCGCTCAGTGATTAGCGGTTAGGCCGACTCCGCGCCACCTTCAGCCTCCCCCGCCTCGAACATGTAGCCGATGCCCTGCAGGGTCTTGATGATTGCGGGGTTCGAAGGTGTGACTTCGAGCTTGGCCCGAAGGCGCGAAACCCAGACACGCAGGTACTGCAGGTCGTCCCGGTATTCCGGCCCCCACACCTTGGTCAACAGTTCGGTGTTGAGCATGACTTTGCCGGCGTTGGCCGCCAGGTGCTGCAAGAGCAGCCATTCGGTCCGGGTGAGGGCGACCGGTTCGCCGCCTTTCTTCACGAGGCGCCGGTTGAGGTCGATCTCGACGTCGGCGGAGGTCACCACGCGGTCAACGTCCTGGGCGATCGTGCGACGAAGAACAGCGCGAACGCGAGCGCCGAGCTCATCCGGGTTGAACGGCTTCACGATGTAATCGTCGGCGCCGAGTTCGAGGCCGCGAACCTTATCGCTGTCCTTGTCCTTGGCGGTCACGAGGATGATGGGCAGGTTCGAACGCTCGCGAAGGCGTCGCATCACTTCGAGACCAGAGAGGCCCGGCATCATGACGTCCAGAAGGACGGCATCGGGCCGATGGTCTTCGGCCGCCTTCACCGCCTGTTCGCCGTCCGGGGCGGTAATGACACGGAAGCCCTGGGCCGAAAGCTCGAGCTTCATCAGGCGCAAAATGCCCGCTTCGTCATCCACGACGAGCAAGAGTGGTTCGTTATTCATTCCGAGTGCTCCTCTTTGTAGGCCGGGATACTGAAACCAACTTCCAGACCGCCGTCTTCTCTTGGCGTTGCCCAGATTTCGCCGGACATGGTTTCGACAAGGCGTTTGCAAACCGCGAGGCCGAGGCCGGCGCCGCCGGCCAACCGGGACGTGCGATCGGATCGATAGAACCGATCGAAAATCTTGGTCGCCTCTTCTTCCGTGACGCCGAACCCGCGGTCGAGCACACGGATGGCGGCTCCACCGTTGTGGTGGCTGACGACTACCTCAATGGGTGAATCGGTAGGGCTGTACTTGATGGCGTTTCCGACAAGGTTGCGCACGATATGCTCGATATAGCCCGGTTCGGCGGAAACGGCGGGTACCCCGGTTTCGCTCTTTAAGGTGAGGCTGCGGTCGGAGCCAGCGCCCACGGACTCGATCAGTTTGGGCAGCAGGCGTTGGAGCAAGACCGGTTCGAGAATGACCTCCCGGTCGAGTTCGGCACGAGCCAGGGCGAGGAGGTTCTCGAGCATTCGTGCGAGTCGATCAGACTCTCGCTCAATGTCGCCGAGGATGCTTTCACGGGTTTCGGGTTCAAGATTTTCGGAACGGCCGCGAAGGACCCGCGCACCGCCGTGGATGACGGTAATCGGGGTCCGCAACTCGTGGGACATCATGCCCAGGAATTCATCTTTCGCGTCGTTCGCGCGACGGGCATCGTTGTAAAGACGGGCATTGTCGGTGGCAACTGCGGTTCGGCGGGCGATCTGGCCGGCAAGCGAGAGATCATCTCGTTCGAAGGCGACGCTGGTGCCCACGCGCATGAACGTCATCACGCCGAGAGTCTGTCCCCTCGCCGAGAGGGGCATCAAGATCAGAGAACGTGGTTCGACACGCTTGGCCAGGTCAAGGTTTTCCGAGGTTGAACTCAGTTGAGCAAGTAGTTCCGGTGGAACCTCACGGAGGAACACCGGCCGATCACTCTGGATCACCTCGGTGGCGGATTTAATCAACTGAGAGGACGGCCTATTGCCCGCGTAAAACGACTCGAGGGATTGCTTGAGTTCATCATTCGATGCGGCGAGGGCAACCGGACGAAGGCGCCCGTCGTCCTGGAGCGAAATGCTGCAGACGTCCGCGAACCGCGGGACAACGAGGTTGACCAGCGAATTGAGGGCGGCCGAGAGTTCGAACGTCGAGCCCAGGGCGACTCCGGCATCGGCAACCAGTTGCAGAGCTTCGTTTGCACGGCTGACTTCACCCTCGCGTTCGAAAGACTGTTCCAGGAGCAACGAATTTTCGATGGCCAGCGCTGCCCGGCGGCCGAGTTCGATCGCGATCCGGAAATCAGCCTGGTCGAACACCCGGCCAGATTCCTGGCCGAAAATCAGTGCGCCGAGGGTCTGCTCGCGCGCGACGAGCGGGATACAGATGACGGATGAGATATCGATCGCTTGAAGGGCATGCAGGTGCTGCTCAGAAACCGCCTCGTCGCGCAACTGGCTGCCAGCGACGCGGGGCAGGAAGAGCGGCTGGCCGGAGCGAATCGCCCTGGCCAGAAGCCCGGGCGATTCGGGAGATTGCGCCAGCGCCTGTTCGAGATCGGCAACAAGCTGCAACCGCTCAGGATCACGATGGGCGTGTGAGACAACTTCTCCAGGGAGGACACCGTCGTGAATGAGGACGACGGCGGCCACGTCGCAGAAGTTCTGGACGGCGATTCGTGAGACGTCGGACACGTTGGCGCGGTAATCGAGCGAGCGGGCAAAGTCGGCGGTCGCATCGGCGAGGAACTGGTTGTTCTCGGAGTCTCGCTTGCGCTCGGTGACGTCGATGATGACTCCGACGACACGAGCGGGTTGACCGGCCTCCGACCTGGTAAGGGTACCGGTACCGCGGATCCAGCGAACACCTCCGCCGTCATCGAGGACACGGAACTCAACCTCGTTGTCGCCATCGCGCATCAGGTTTTCGGCCGCTTCTGCCAGCAGCGGCCGATCCTCTGGGACTACGGTGCGGAAAGAGTCTTCGTAGGTGCCAAGGAAGGTACCCGGAGCGCGCCCCATTACCCCCTCCGCGTTTTGGGACCAGACCGACCGACCGGTCTCCGGGTCCCACTCGTAGGTGGCGATGCGGGCGGCATTCTGGGCGATGAGCAGACGGGCTTCGCTGGCGGCCAGCGCCCGTTCACGCGAGAGCAGCGCCGCGACGGTCCCCCGGAGGCGGCCACCAACGAGCGCGATGGCCGCGCCTTCAACCAGGAAGACGCCGGCGATGACCCAGGTGTTCGAATCGAAGTCGAGGCTGACTTTCGGATCGGTGAAGAGCCATTCGAGGAGAAATAAGCCGACGCCGGTGACGAGCAGGCCCGGCACTGTGCCCGCGAGTAGCGAAACGGCGATGACCGGCGCCATGAAGATCAGGTAGGTCGGTGTTCGCTCGGCAAAAACCACCTCCAACGCAGCCCGAATTCCGACCGTGATGACGAGGGCAAGCACGACCATGGCGTACTGGCGCCAGACGGGCAGGGGGCTCGAAGCGACCGTCCAGAAATTCAGGTCGCGAAATCGCGGCTTCGCTGTGGGCGACGCGGTGAAGTTCATCTGCGGAGGGTACGGAGACACGGCCTGTGGGCACAACCGTCGTTGCGATAGGTCTGCAAGGCGAAAAGGCGGCTCGACGCGGTCGCTCGTGCGAGATTGAGTCACAAGAGAGCGAAAAGCGAGCCCGGCCTGCAACGAATTTGCAATACGAGGGCGGGCGATTGGAGCGATTGTGTTGAACCGGTTGCCCGGGAGGCCCATACTGACGGTTCGCGGGCGGTTAGCTCAGACGGTTAGAGCGCGTCGTTCACACCGACGAGGCCACTGGTTCGAGTCCAGTACCGCCCACCATCGAATCGCGAACGTCCTCAGGTTGAACGCTGAAGGGCGCGCGACCATAATGAGCTTTGGAGCCGAAGTGGCGGAATGGCAGACGCGCTACGTTCAGGGCGTAGTGTCCGTACGGGCGTGTGAGTTCAAATCTCACCTTCGGCACCATTCCCAAACGCGCCCGTAGCTCAGGGGATAGAGTGTTGGGTTGCGGACCCAAAGGTCGGAGGTTCGAATCCTCCCGGGCGTACCAAAGCTACGAAACGAAAGCCCCGCGAATGCGGGGCTTTCGTTTGTGCTTCTCCTTAGGGTTTCGACGCTAATGGCGGACGCCGGCGGCGTGTTCGGGTTCGTCATCCCGGTGTGGAAGTTCCTTGCCGCGCATCACCGCGATGGCATCGCGCACGGTATGGGGGAGGTTCCGCCGGGAGTAGATGAGAAGGCCCACGCAGAGAACCGTGTAGATGGCTGCATAGATCGTTCGCACGCCTTCGTTCGTGATGAAGAGCTGGGTGGCGAAGAGCAGGAACAACGCCCACGCTTCTGTCTTGCTCATCTTCAAGTTCAGGAAGACCGCGACGGCAAACGCGGATTGGGCGGCCGTCAGGAAGATCTCCTCGCGCTGGCGCGTATCCAGGGGCAGGCCGAGGCCAAACCCGAATTCGCCTGATGAGACGAGGAAGGCAATTGGCAGGGTGCCGATCAACAGCGTCCACTGGTTGACCTTGGATGAGATCAGGACGCCCATACCGGCCGCGGCGCGGCCTCGCCAGGCGAGGAGGCAGGCGACGAGCACCTCTGGAGATTCGGAAGCGAGCGGCGCAAGCCACTGGATGAGCAGGAACTCGGAGAATCCGAAGTCCTCGCCGATGGAGACGAGGGATTCGGCGAATGGCTCGGCGGCACAAAAGATGGTGACGGCCGCGAAGATGAGTAATCCAATCACCAGGCTTCTGCGCGGCCGATCGTGCAGTTGGCCCATGGCCCGGGCCGGGCCCACCAGTTCGGTATGTTCCGATTCCACCTTCGCCGTGAAGTACATGTAGATGATGAAGAGTGAGACGAGCACGATCGTGTCGATGACACTGACGTGGCTGCGGAGCGGGATGAAGATGACGTAGAGCGTGGCGATAGCCAGGAAGACGAGTTCGAGGCTTCGTTCGCGATTGACCACGAGTTCGCGCAGGCGTGTCCGGTAGAAAAACAGGAGGAAGACCAACGGCCAGCCGACTCCGATGAGGAGGCGGTTGCCGCCCGTCATGTTGGCGATCGCGAGACCCTTTTCGGCCTCGGCCGGATCCGCTCCCGCCTTCCATGCGAGCACAAAATCAACCGCATATTCAGGAAGTACAGCGATGATCGCGATGATTGCGATTGCGAGACCCTGGGAGATGTCGAGCTCGGCGGTTTCCGCCGCCCAGCTGAGCAAGAATGCTGCCGCGAGAATGGAAAATCCGAAGACTGCGGCCCCAAGTACTGGGGGCGGGTGGATCCCACCAAGGCGCAGAACGATGCCGGGAAGGCAGACCATTGCCATGAACGCAATGACGTACCAGCTGCGGCGGTAGTTGGCTGGAGTGAAGAGATCCTGTTGCGCGGCAACGCTCATTGGGCACTGCTCAGCGGGCCATCGATCATTCCCGGCGATCTCTGTGGGTTCGAAGTGGACATCTGGTGTTCCTTCTTGTCGCCTGCCGGACCGAGCTAGCTCGACCGGCACGCAACGGTGGCATGCTGGCCGAAAGTCTCGTCCATCCGGTCTTCCGGACCGCGCCACCGCCCCACGAAGGAGGGAGGATGTCGATGGCGCGCGTTGGAACTACTCCCCTTCGAACGGAGGGATCGTAACGTGCGCGGGCAGCGCCGTCCAACCGGTCATTCGTAGAAGGCGATGGGCTCTGCGGTTTCCCAGAAGTTGTTGAGTTCGCCCTGGGGCAGCCCGCGCCCGGGGAAGAAGCGACCACCGTGCATCATTTTCAGCATGTGTTCGGGGCTTTCGATATCTTCTTCGAAGACGGCCGCGAAGTAGCCGATGCCCTGGGTGGAGTGTGCATCGGAACCGCCGGTACCAGGCGTCCCAAGCGTTTTCGCAACCTGCAACGCGAAGTAGTTCTCACGAGGAGTATTGCAGCCGTTTAGTACTTCGATGCCGTCAACGAGCTGAAAGACGGGCAGCTTCGAAGCCTGCTCGGGCGTGAGGTTGAACGGTTCTTTGCCTTCGCGCTTGAAGTGCACGGGATCGAAGAAATGGCGGAAGGGATGGGCCACGATGAGAAACGCGCTCTGGTCGTTCGCGACTTCGCGGAGCTTCTCGAGCCGACGAATGCCGCCTTCGTAGCCCTTGAGGCCGACGGCGAGGATGTGGCCCATATCGGTCGATACTTCCATGCCGTTGGAGACGAAGATGCCTTCGTGCTTCTTGCGGAAGGGGCTGAGATCCCAGCTTTCCCACATCCGGTCATGTTCCGTTATGTTGACTC
>JBATAT010000339.1:0-3388 GCA_049662005.1 Tepidiformaceae bacterium | reverse complement strand
CCGAACGGCGAATTCCTCGCCGGCCCGGTCGTGAACGAAGAGGTCATCCTCACCGCCAAAGGCAACACCGGCACCGTCATGTTCCAGAAGATGATCGCCGACCACGCCGGCCACTACTCCCGCCCCGATGTCTTTGAGTTCCGCGTCAACCGCAAAGCGAAGCGAATCGTCGATTTCGCCGAACGCAGCGATGACGTGAACCTTGTTCGCGATGCACTCAGCGACGGAACGCTGAGGAACGGCCGCGATCTCCTCGGCGCCCTGGACGACATGAACCTGGAATTCGATGCCGCACGGGAGGAACGCGCCTGATGTGGCTCGTATTCATCGTCATCCTCTTCGGTTCGATGGCCCTTATCATGCTGGGCTGGCAGGGTTGGCAGGGAAAGCTTCCCCGCAACCCATGGGCCGGCATCCGAACGCCCTATTCGATGGCCAGCGATGAGCGCTGGAGGGCGGTCCACCACAATGGTGCGCCCTACCTCATTTTCGGGGGCGTCGCCTGTTTCGCCGCGGCACTTGCTCTGCTCCCGTTTGCGATCGCCAATGCGCTGCCGGGAGCGTTCGTAACTGCCGTGGTCATCGCCATCGCAGCCGTCACCCTCGGTTCCGTGCTGGCTGCATGGCGCAAGGGTGTCTCCGCCGCCAAGGCCGAACTCGGCGACTGATTCGCCGTTGGCGCGCCTTCGCGGGATACTCTGTCGTACTTCACCATCAGGTCGTACTTCGTGCCCAAGCTCGTCCTCGCCTATTCCGGCGGTCTCGATACAACCACCGCCATCAAGTGGCTCGCCGTCGAGCAGGGCTATGATGTCATCGCCCTCAACATCGATGTTGGAAAGAGCCGCGAGCAGCCCGTCGTCGAATCGCGCGGCATGGCCGCTGGGGCGCTCAAGGTGCGCGTCATCGATGCCCGAGAGGACTTCATCCGCTACTTCGCCTTCCCCGCGCTCGCTGCGGGTGCGATGTACCAGGACGTCTATCCCCTCGCGACCGCGCTGGCCCGGCCCCTAATGGCGAAACTGCTCGTCGATGTCGCTCACGAAGAGGGCGCCTCGGCAGTCGCCCACGGCTGTACCGGAAAGGGCAACGACCAGGTACGCTTCGACATCGGCATCCAGACGCTGGACCCTTCGCTCAAAATCGTGGCCCCGACGCGCGAAAATGCCATGGCCCGCGAGTACCAGATCGAGTACCTGAAAGAGCACGGCATCGACATCCCCTGGGGCGCCAAGGGACCCTACAGCATCGATGAGAACATCTGGGGCCGCAGTGCAGAAGCCGGTGTTCTCGAAGACCCCTGGACTGAACCCCCGCCCGATGCCTACGAGTGGACGGTGGACGCCGAGGCGGCGCCCTCCCAGCCCGCCTACATCGAACTCGAGTACGAATCCGGCCTGCCCGTGCGTTTGGATGGCGAGGCCGTCGCACCGGTCGCCATCGTCGAACGCCTGAACGACCTGGGTGGTCAGCATGGTGTCGGCCGCCTCGACCACATTGAAGATCGCCTCGTCGGCATCAAAAGCCGCGAGATCTACGAATCGCCGGCGGCCGTCATTCTCCACGCGGCCCATCGGGCCCTCGAAGCGATGACGCTGACAAAGTCGCAAATCAAGTTGAAGAAGACCATCGCCATCGAATACTCCGAACTCATTTACAACGGGCTCTGGTTCAGCGGCCACCACCAGGACATCGCCGCCTACGTCGCGAGCACCCAGCGCCACGTCACCGGCGCCATCCGGGTGAAGCTCCATCGCGGTAAAGCCACCGTCGTCGGGCGCAGGGCCACCCACTCCCTCTACGACCGCGGCCTCGCCACCTACGACCGCGGCGATACCTATGACCAGTCTGCCGCCGTCGGGTTCATCAACATCTGGGGCCTGCAAACCCGCACACAAGTCCGCACCCAACTCCTCGCCGACCTCCCCGACGCACTTCGCATCGCCATGCCCCAGGATCACCAGGAGAATAACGACGCATGACCGCAGTGATGGATCCCCCAGCCGAAATCGTCATCACCTTCGAGGGAACCTCTCCCGGAACCGAAATCTGGGGAGCTACCCAGGCGAACTTCAGCGTCCACGTGCCCGGCCACAACGCCAAGGAAGGAGCGGCGCTCCTCAATGACCCCGCCGCCACCATGCTTGCCGAGGCCGTCGGAAAAGATGACACCCCCGAGTTTCGCGAGGCCGCAGCGCGCGCCGCAGGCAAGGCGGCCGTCAAAGAAATGATGGCGCGGGGAGAACCCTTCGATTCAACCCTCATGATTTCGCGAGCCTACCTCCAGGAACGGCCAGCCGTTTTTGAAGCCGCGAAGGCCGCCCTCGCCGAATGACGACGCCTTCCTCGCGCGAATGACTCATCCAACGAACACCTGCGGTATCCTCAACCTATGTCCGAACCCAGGCGTATCCCGCTCGACGAAAAAGGCATGCCCGTCCGCCGCCAGGATGTTCCACCGGAATCGGTCGAACCCGACGAGCCCTGCGATTGTCCCCACCTCGATCGCGCCGACTGGGATCGGATCGAGAGTGACTGGTCAGACATAACGTTCGTTAAGACCACCACTGCCGCCGTCATGGGCGTGCCGGTCGGCTACGAATCGACCCGTGACGCGCTGAAAAAGATGGCCGAGGACCGCGGCGGTACGATTCCCGACGACGCGATGCTCCTGAATGGCGCGGGTCGTTTCCGCCGCCCGGTGATGCTCGAAGTAGAAGGCGTCAGCGAAGGCAAGGGCGTCGAGCGCCCCGGTGGAGTCGTCTACTCTCGCCTCTTCGAAGCACCCTGGGGCCAACTCTCGAAGCTTGCAGACGAAACCGCCGATGAAGCGGCCAAAAAGTACGGCCGCAAGCCGGATGCACTCTGGGTCTGGTATCTCACCTGCCGTCGCTGTTCGAGGGCCCGCAACTTCGAAACCCTGATTCTCGCCCATTACCGTCATGTGCCATGAGCGAACGCGACCAATTCGATCTCTTCCTCTGGATCCTCTATGCGCTCGGCCTCGGGGCAATGGTTGGGCTCGAACGCGAGTTTCGTGGCCATGAGGCGGGGATTCGCACTACCGCGCTCGTCTGTGCCGGGGCCGCCATCTTCGGCCAGGTCAGCGACATGTCCGGCGAGACGCGCATCGCCGCCGGCGTTGTCCAGGGTATCGGCTTCCTCGGCGCCGGACTGGTCTGGCAACGTGGCAAAAACGTTCGCGGTGTCACCACCGCCGCAACCGTCTGGGTGATGGCCGGCGTCGGCCTCATCGTCGCGGCCGAACTCTGGCTCCTGGCGCTGCTCATCTGCGCCACCCTCGTCATCGTTCTCGAACTTTCGCCTATTTCGGATGGCATCCTGAGGTACTCGCGCGACACCGGCCATGCTCGCGGGCCAGCCAAAC
>JBATAT010000338.1:0-21348 GCA_049662005.1 Tepidiformaceae bacterium | reverse complement strand
CGGCGATTCGCTGCCTGGTTGTCACCGGCAACGGCCGGGCGTTTTCGGCGGGGGGCGATGTGAAGGGCATGGCAGCGAGGCCAGCAACTGATGGGAACGGCACCGGCGGGGCACTTGGCGGCGTCGAACTATTGCGCGAGCAGGAGGAGATCTCCCGGCTACTCGCCGAGATGCCAAAGCCGACAATCTGCGCGGTGAATGGCGTTGCCGCGGGAGCCGGAATGAGCGTCGCGCTGGCTGCCGATTTGCGAATCGCGAGCGACCAGGCACGGTTCACGACGGCGTTCGCGAAGGTAGGCTTCAGCGGCGACTTCGGCGGTACGTGGTTCTTGCAGCGGCTCGTTGGGCCGCTGAAAGCGAAAGAGTTGTACTTCCACTCGGACGTGCTTTCGGCCCAGGAAGCGCTCGACCTTGGGTTAGTGACGAAGGTTGTCCCGCACGACACACTGATGGATGAAACAATGGCACTGGCCGAAAAGCTAGCCGCCGGACCCACGCTCGCGTTTGGGCGAATCAAAGATAACTTTGCTTTCGGCGCGACGCATACGCTTGCCGACACGCTTACGCGGGAGGCGGAGAATATGATCGCCAGCGGGAAGACCGCGGACCATCAGTCAGCGGCAAGAGCATTCGTGGCGAAGCAAGCACCGGTGTTCGAAGGGCGTTAGGAGCACCTGGGCGGCTTTGTGGCACTTCAGTGGCCATCCGGCTCTCTACCGGGCGGTAAAACCATGTATCCTGCGCATACAGGCGGTTCAGCCGTCGATACCCCCAGCGGAGACCGGTTCAATGAAAGTCAAAGTCGATTCTGATATGTGTGAGGGCCACGGCAAGTGCGAAATGTCCGCGCCCGAAGTGTTCAAGCTGGGCGAGGACGACGTGAGCGTGGTCCTTGTCGATGAGGTGCCGAAGGAACTCGAAGAAAAGGTCAACCGCGCCATCCGGCTTTGTCCACGCCAGGCGATCGCCTGGGTTAAATAGCTCTTTCCCCCGCACACTTTCGCCCCAACCCAAGGAGCCAGCATGACTGCACCGACCGACGTCGCATCCATCAACCTCAATGATCCGGAACTCTTCCTGGAGGACCGCTTCCACGAGGTGTTCCGGATCCTGCGCAAAGAAGCGCCGGTCCATTGGAACCCCGGCGGCGAATCATGGAATGGATTCTGGTCGATCACGAAGTACGAAGATGTGCGGTTCATCTCGCGCAATCCGGAGTTGTTCATTTCGAGCAAGGGGATCGCGGGGCCAGGGATCCGGCCGGAGGCGCTGGCTGCAGCGTTGGCAGCGGATCCTGCAGCGGCGGCGCAGGCGAGTGGCGGCAACGCCAGCATCATCACAATGGATCCGCCGCGGCACGTGAAGATGCGCCGGCTGGTGAACAAGGGCTTCACCCCGCGGGCCGTGAACGCGATGGAAGATGAGATCCGGCAGATTACCAACGATATCCTCGACAAGATCGCTGACCGGGGTGAGTGTGACTTCGTCCTTGAGGTCGCGAGCCAGCTTCCGCTGGCGGTTATCTGCGGGATGATGGGCATCGATCAGAAGGACTGGCCGCTCATGTTCGATCTCACGAACAAGGTGCTTGGATCGGGCGACCCCGAGTACCAGACCGACATTCCTGAAGACCAGCGTGGCACGGGAGAAGCCTCACGGCAGACGGCGATGAGTGGCGTCTTCCAGATGATGGGGTTCTTCAACCAGGCGCTCGCCGACCGGCGTGCGAACCCGCGCGAGAACGACCTGATCACGATCCTGCTCGAATCGGAAATCGACGGCGAGAAGCTGACCGAGGGCGATTTGCTCGCGTTCTGCTTCCTGCTCATCGTGGCTGGAAATGAGACGACCCGGAACGCGATATCGGGTGGACTCCAGGTCTTGAGCGAAAACCCGGACCAGAAGCAGCGACTCCTGAACGACATGTCGCTGATCGAATCGGCAGTCGAGGAGATCCTGCGCTGGGTCTCGCCGGTTCAGCACATGGCGCGAACGGTGACAGCGGACGTGGAAGTCGGCGGCCAGATGCTGAAGGCCGGTGACCGGCTGATCATGTGGTATGGCTCGGTGAACCGTGACGAAGACATCTTCGAGGACCCGTACCGCTTCGACATCACGCGGTCGCCCAACGAGCACCTTGCCTTCGGCATCGGCGAACACTTCTGTCTTGGTGCTGGGTTCGCCCGCAAAGAGCTTCGCGTGATGTTCGAAGAGCTCTTCCGCCGCTTCCCAGATATCCAGATGTCGGGCCCGGCGGAACGCCTCCGATCGAACTTCATCAACGGGATCAAGCACCTCCCGGTGAAGTACACGCCGGAAAGGTAAAGAGGCGCTGTAAGGTTTTCTGCTCCTGCGGGTCTGATGGGTGAACCAATTCAGACAGTGGGAGCAGAACCATGAACAAACTCAAGATCCTCGTCCTTGGCGCGGCCGCGATTATCCCGGCAGCCGCCACGGTGCTCGGTGCATCCGCGCTGGGCACTAACCTCATTAGCAACGGCAAATTCAGCAGCAACGTGGATGGCTGGGATGGCTTTGGCGGCGGGAACCCCGTGGTTTCGAGCGGGCATCTGAAGGTCACGAACAGCTACGCCGGCGCCGGCAACTCCTATGCCAGCGCCTGGTACTGCGTTTCGGGGATTGACGACGGGAAGACCTATACGACCTCGGTAGAAGCATTCGTGGCGACTACAGCGCCCGCGCATACCGGGGCGGCGTTGCAACTCCACTACTACACCGGGAACAACTGCACAGGGGTGCAGCAGGCAGGGCCTTACAAGGAGATTGGCAAGTCCGCGGGCGAACGGGGCGACTGGGAGAACATGTCTTTCAATGACAAGGTGCCCGCGAATATGAAGTCCGTCCGCGTGCGGGTGAGTGCGATGAAAGAACCGGTGCTGCCGGCGGTGAGCATTCCAGCAACGTCGGTCGCGTTTTTCGATAATGCGTACTTTGGGTCGACGTTCATCGTCAATCCCGGGCTCAACCTTCCGGGCGACCTGGTGATGCCGACGCAAAAGCCACCAACAGCGACGCCGACACCTCCGATCCTCGTCGCGAATCCGACAAAGGTGCCCACAACGACCCCGACGCCACCAATCCTCGTCGCGAATCCAACAAAAGTACCCACGGCGACGCCGACGCCGCCGATCATCGTCGCGAATCCGACCACCGTACCGACCGCGACCCCGACGGATGAACCCGCGGACAACCCGCAGGACGAACCCGGCGACGAGCCGCAGGACCAGCCGGGCGGTGACCCGCAGGACGAGCCAGGCGGTGAGCCCCAGGATCAGCCGGGCAGCGACAACCCTGGCCAGGGTGCACCCGGCGGGGCGGATGAAACACCTCCCGGCGCCCCAAACACCGGAAACTCGAGCAGTCCTGGGCTGATAACGCCGGAGACGGGCATGGGCCTGATGCTGATGGCGTTCGGGTTCGGCGGTGGTGCACTGGCACTCGCGTTCGCACTGCGCCGCCGGCGAGAGGACGACGACCGGGAGTAACGTCTCCTGAGCTGGCGGGGCAACGAATTCCAAGAGCCCTCCCGGAATATCCGGGAGGGCTTTCTGTTTTGTGTTCGTGGTGGGGCTCGGGTTGTGGTGGAGCGGTGGAACGCTTGTGATTAAGCGGCGGCCGAGCCCCGCAGCTCCTTTTCGTGGCGGGTCTGTTCGACTGCTACGGGAAGCGGTTGAACCAGAGCAGGCTCAGGCCACCGGCTGCGAGGAGGAGGGCGGCGGCGACGGCTGCAAAGGCGGCGGTGATCTCGGTCGTCTCGACGTTAAAGCCGATCTTCGACCCGAGGTTGCCGTAGATGGACTGGAGCTCGTTTGCCGACGGAGCGGAGAAGAAATCGCCGCCAGTCATCTCGGCGATCTCCTGCAGGGTTTCCTCATCTGGTGGCACTCGGAGGGTGCGCTGACGGCCCTGGTTGTCGAGCACGGTCGCGACTCCGTCCTGTGTGCCGAGGGCGATGGTGAAGATCGGGATGCCGTCATCCGCAGCTTGCTGCGCCGCATCGATGGGATCGGTGCGCCCAAGCGTGTTCGCGCCATCGGAAAGCAAGACCATGATCACGGGCGGGTTCTCGGATTTCGCGGGGGCGCCCGAATCGGTTGGGGCGATCCTGGCATCGGGGATTTCGCTGTTCAGCTTTGACGCAGCGATGCCCTCGACGATTCCGTCGCCCATGGCAGTGCCGCCAGCGGGTTGGAGTGCATCGATCGCAGAATCGACCAGCGGCTTGTCAGAGGTCGGAGCGACGACAGTCTGCACGCCCGAGGAAAACGTGACGAGGGAGATACGGAATCCTTCGGGGAGTTCGGAGACAAGCGTGTGGGCGGCTTCCTGAGCGGCAGCGAGGCGGCTGGGTTCGATGTCTTTCGCGGTCATCGAACCGGAGATATCGGTCACAAGGACGACGGTCGCCTCTTCCTTGGGGACCTTGTGGTCCCACTGGGGGCGGGCGACGGCAGCGAGCAGGGCAACAAGGGCGAGCAGGCCGAGGACGGCCGGGATATGGCGGCGCCAGCCGGGAGTCTTTTCAACGACGTTCGCGAGCAAATCGAGGTTGGTAAAACGGGCGGCGTATTTCGGGCGACGGTACTGCGCGAGCACGTAGAGCGCGATCGCGAGAGGTACGAGGATGAGGGCGACAAGCGCCAGGGGCCAGGCGAAGCTCATCGCTGCGTTCCTTTCGCACTGAGGAAGCCAGCGAAGGTACGAAGCCAATCGCCCTGGGTCGATAGCACCACGTGTTGGGCACCGGCGCGGCCGACGAGGCGCGCGACCTCAGTGCGCTCATCGGCGGCGGCGCTTGCGAAGCGCTCGCGCAGCTTCTTCGAACGCGTATCGACCCGCAGTTGGCGGCCCGTTTCCGGATCGACCAGCCAGAGTTCCCCCACATTGGGGAGTTCTTGCTCACGTGGATCGCGGATTTCGACAGCCATGACGGCGTGCCGCCCGCAAAGTTCCACGAGCGAATCGGCCCAATCGCGCGGACCGCGGAAATCGGAGACGAGGACGATGAGGCGGGAATGGCCGGCAATCCGGTTGAGCGACTGGATCGCCGAGCCGAGCGAGGTTGCACCGCCGGCGGCGTGGCCGGGTTCTTCGCGGAGTGCGGTCAGGAGGCCAAGCATGCCTTTGCGGCCCTGCCCGGGAGGAATCGTGCGGGATTCGGGCGAGCCGAAACTCATGACGCCGAGGGCGTTGCCGTGGCGCGTGGAAACCTGGCCGACGGCGATCGCGACGCCTTCGGCGACATCGTACTTCCGCCGCTCGGCGGTGCCGAAGCCCATCGAGGGCGAGGTATCGAGCATCAACCAGGTGGTAAGCACGCGATCAGCGACCTGCACGCGGACGTGGGGAATGGTGGTACGGGCGGTGACGTTCCAGTCGATCTGACGGACATCATCGCCCGGCTGGTATTCGCGCACCTGGGCGAGTTCGGTGCCGAGCCCGAGTGCTTTCGAACGATAATCACCGGAGAGCAGTCCGCTCATGCGGCGACCGATCGTTATATCAAGCGCGCGAAGGATCGCATCCGGCATCGGCCCGGGACCGGGGCGATCCGGCGTCCTCACGATGTGAAGTGTCGACGAACTCAAGCGCTCATCTCCTGGGCCAATTCGATCCGGGGCTGAGGCACGGCTTTCAGTGCTGCATCGAGGATCATGTCGGGTGTGACACCGTCCGCGAGCGCCTGGTAGGTGAGGACGAGGCGGTGACGGAGGACGTCCTTTGCAAGGTCGTAGATGTCCGAGGGGAGCACGTAGCGGCGTCCACGCAGGAGTGCGAGTGCCCGGCCCGCGTGGACGAGGTTAATGCTGCCCCGCGGACTCGAGCCATAAGCGATGTGCGGCCCGTGCTGAGCGAGGCCGTACTTCGCCGGGTGGCGAGTGGAGTTTGCCAGTGCGATCGCGTATTCCGCGACGGCGCGGTCGACATAGAGGTCGCTGGCGAGGTGCTGGAAGCGCTGGAGTTCCGCGATCGGGACGACCTGCTTCACCTCGGCCTGTGGTTGAAGCGAGCGCTGGACGACAACCATTTCCTCGGACGGAATTGGATAGTCGACCAGGACTTTCATCATGAAGCGATCGACCTGGGCTTCAGGGAGGGGGTAGGTCCCCTCGGACTCAATCGGGTTCTGGGTGGCCATGACGAGGAAGGGCTGCGGCACGGGGAACGACTGGAGGCCGATGGTTACCTGCCGCTCCTGCATGACTTCGAGCAGGGCCGACTGCACCTTCGCAGGAGCACGGTTGATCTCGTCGGCGAGGAGCAGATTGCAGAAGACCGGGCCTTGCTCGGTTTCGAAGGTACCGTTGTCTGGGCGGTAGATGCGTGTGCCAACGAGGTCCGCGGGGACAAGGTCTGGCGTGAACTGGATGCGCTGGAAGGATCCACCGAGCACCTCGGCAATCGTCTTCACGGTGAGCGTTTTCGCGAGGCCGGGCACACCTTCGATGAGGAGGTGGCCACTCGAAAGGAGCGCGACGAAGACGCGTTCGAGCATCTCCTCTTGTCCCACGATGACACGCTTGATTTCGAACATGGCGGCTTCCAGGGTGGCGCGCGCTTCGGTGACTTCGTGGCCTGCGGGTGTCTGGTGCTGTTCCAATGGTTGCCTCTTTCGGAAACGGTACGGGATGTCGTACCCCAAACGTGCAGGAAATGGAGCCAAGCGCCGGTAAATTATTTGAGGGCGCTTTACAGTGCCGAAACAAAAGATAGTGAACGACAGTCCAACTAAGGGTGGCGCCGATGGCTCTGACTGACGTAGTCTATCGACCGAGCGGTAAACGCAACTGCATCCCCAAAATCCATGGAGGCCGCCCCATGACGACCGAAACTGCTGCCCCGTTGACACTCGCAACCATCAACCTCGGAGACGATACGCTCTTCGAACAGGGACGCGCCCACGAAGCGTTCAAGCTCTTGCGCCGGGAAAACCCGATTAGCTGGAACGGCGAGACGGAGTACTCGAAGGGCTGGTGGAACCTCGTGCGTTATGCCGATGTGCTCCAGGTCTCGCGGAACCCACAAATTTTCTCGTCAGAACGTGGGATCGTCTCGTTCGAGCCGCTCTCCGATGAGGACGTGAATGCCGCTGCGGCGGGTAACGGCAAGATGCTTATCACGATGGATCCGCCCCGGCATGTGAAGATGCGGCGACTGGTGAACAAGGCGTTCACTCCGCGGGCGGTCGCGCTCTGGGAGCCGGAGATTCGAAAGACGACGAACATCCTCCTCGATAGCATCGCGAAGAAGGGGGAGAGCGACTTCGTTATCGATATCGCCTGCAACATCCCGCTGGCGGTCATCTGCAAGATGCTGGGGGTGCCTGAGGAAGACTGGGCGCTGATGTTCCAGCTCACGAACAAGGTTCTTGGCCCCGGGGACCCCGAATACCAGACCGACGTGCCCGAAGACCAGCGCGGGACTCCGGAAGCGGCGAACCTGACCGGCAACATGGGCACGATGCAGATGTTTGGGTACTACGCCCAGGCGCTGCAATCACGCCGGATCACGCCAACCGACGACATGATCAGCATCCTCACGGATTCGGAGGTCGAAGGCGAAAAGCTGACGGACGAGGACATCCTCTGGTTCTGCTTCCTGCTGATCCTCGCAGGGAACGAAACGACCCGGAACGCGATGTCGGGTGGGTTGCTTGCGCTCTGCGAACATCCCCAGCAGAAAGCGGACCTGATCAACGACATTTCGCTCTTGCCGGTCGCGGTCGAAGAGGTCGTGCGCTGGGTTTCGCCGGTGATGCACATGGCACGGGTCGCGCTTGAGGACACGCAAATTGCTCACCAGCCAATCAAGAAGGGCGAACGTGTGACGATGTGGTACCCCTCCGTGAACCGTGATGAGACGGTCTTCCCGGATGGGGACATTTTCAACATCAGGCGCACACCGAACGAACATCTTGCGTTCGGCATCGGCGAGCACTTCTGCCTCGGCGCCGGATTCGCGAAGCTCGAACTGAATGTGTTGTACGAGGAGATGTTCCGGCGATTCCCGGACATCGAACTCGCCGGCCCGGTCGAGCGGTTGCGATCGACGTTTATCGGTGGCATCAAGCATCTGCCAGTGCGGTTCACGCCGGAGAGCTGACCCACACGCCGACACTCCTCGCTCAGGGCTGGGGAGGAGTGTCGCGGTTTCGCTGGACACAAAAGAGCCCCCGGGACTCCGGGGGCTCTTCGCGTTCTCTGCGTGGGAACCTAGAAAAGGTTGGTTGGCTTGTCGCTCTGCTGCGGCGGCTGGGACTGCGGCGGCGGGGGAGGCGTGTACTGCTGCTGGGTTGGGGGCGGCGGTGGCGCACTGGCCTGTTGGATGTTCTTGTTCGCGTCGGCGTCTTCGTCTTTCACGGCGCGGCGGAATTCCTTGATCGATGTGCCAAGGTCGCGGCCGAGCGTGCTGAATTTTCCGACGCCGAAGATCAGGATAATGACGACCGCGATGATCGCGATTTCCGGTACGCCAAGTGAGCCAAACATAGATATCTCCCGTCCTTCATCGGAAGGACTGCCTTCATGCTACAGGATAGAGCGCCGGTGCAAACGCGCCATGCTGTGACGGTCAAGTTCGCGTTATGGCCGGAGCGTTAGTCTACCCGTTCTACAAATACGTCCATGACGCCGCCGCAGATCTTATCTTCGCCATCGATTGGTTCGGTGAGGTCGACGGTGACGATCCGAGCCTTGCCATCATCGAGGACATCCATTGCGCCCTGCCAGACCTCGGCTTCGCCGCAGCCACCGCCGATGGTGCCGAAGAAGCTGCCATCTTTGCGGACGACCATCTTGGCTCCGGTCTTGCGGGGGGTGCTGCCGCGAGTGCGGGCAACGGTCGCGAGAACGACCGGCTCGCCGCGTTCGACGGCGGAAACGATTTCCCGGTAGATCTCATCCTGCATCGCAGTGATCGTCGCCTGTTTGGCGAAGGCTGGCAACTCACACAGACCTTCGGGAATTCCCTCAGCCGCTGAGGAGAGGCCAAATCGGCACATTTTGCGCCGACTTGATAGCTACTTCTGTATTTCTCGAAAGACAATATGTTGACGTTGGGTTCGTTCGTCTTTCATGCGGGTTTCTAACGGTCGAACTGGCAGGTGGAGGCCCTGTGGGTCTTACAACCATTTGCAACGGCGGGGAGGACCCGCCAAGGGAGAGAACCATGGTCAAGAGAATGAAGAGCCCGCGGCGTCTTGTGGCGCTGGCCGTCTTCGCCATCGTCGCGATGTCAGCCTTCGGCTTCGCGGCCCAAAACACCATCAGCAACGGCGGGAAGGCCGGCGATGGGTACGGCCAGATTTCTGGCTACGTTGTCACGAACGTCCACTACTCAACGACGGGCGCCGACATCACCGGCGTAACGTTCCACCTCGATTCCTCTGCGACGACGGCCTCAGTTGGCTTCGCGGACGATGGGAATGGCACGAACGCGACGGCTCTGTCGGCCTGCTCGCCAACCAATGCCTCGAAGACGAACTGGTCTTGCCCGGTGGCGGCCGGCACAGTGACCGCCCTTAACGCGAAATACGTTCGCGTCGTCGCAGCAGGCTAATCGACCAGGAACATCGGCATACCGCGGCCTTCGCGCGGAGTGCCCAGGGCCGGCGGTGTGATCACCGCCGGCCACCAATTCAAGGACACTGAATCATGGAACGAACAATCTCACTTTCACCTCGACGCCTGATGCTGTTGGGCGTTCTCGGCCTGCTGGCCGTACTGACGTACGGCTTCGCAAACAGCAACACCGTCGATCCTTCCAGCGCCGGGGACGGCGCGGCAGCCATTTCTGGGTTCGCCGTCACCAACGTCCATTACGAACTGAACTCGTCAGATCCAAGCACCATCGATGAAGTGAGCTTCACGCTCAACCCGGCGCTGCCGGTGGGCGGAGCTTCGCGCATCTCACTCGATGGCGGGACGAACTGGCTGGCAACAAACGCCTGTACCGGCACTACCAATGTCACGTGTGCCGCATCGGGAACGACCGTCGTTTCGCTCGCGAACCTGCGGGTTGTCGCGGCGCAGTAACGAACGAACCAGGCCTCGTGCCAACTGGCGTGGTCAGGCGCCGGCACGGGACCACCAGTGGGGGACACTTTCATGAAGTCCAGGCGTGGCCTCGTTGCTTCGCTCTCATCAGCGCTCACGGTCGTGGCTGTGCTCGCGGCCTGGGTGCTGTTTGCACCACCACAGCTCGGTGGACAGACCTCGTATGTGATTGTGAACGGCAACAGCATGGAACCGGGTATGCACCGCGGCGACCTTGCAATCGTCCGGAAGGCCGGCAGCTACCAGGTCGGCGATGTCGTGACCTACCGGCACCCGGAGATCGGGCCTGTGATTCACCGCGTCATCGAGCGGGATGGTGCTCACTTCGTCTTCCAGGGCGACCACAACGACTTCATCGATAGCTACCACCCCACGCAGGACGAGCTCATCGGCACGCTCTGGATCCATGTGCCGAAAGTCGGGAGCTGGCTGACGCGCTTCCATTCGCCTGTCTACATGGTCGGATTGCTGTTCGTGGCCTTCATTGGCCTCGGCGGCGCGACGGCGAAATCGAAGGCAGGACATTCGAGCCGTATGGGGCGGCAAACGAAACGCGCAGGGTCACCAGCGCCCAGTACGGGGGGAACTCCCATGAACCAGCTGCTTCGCAACTGGCAAGACACGGTATCGGTGGTGGCGGCGGCGGGAATCGCACTGCTCGCGCTCGGATGGATCGCCTTCCAACGGCCGGCACACATTGATGTCCCGGCGGACATTCCGTACACGCAGGCGGGTGAATTTTCGTATTCGGCGGTGCCAGCGGATGGCCGAGTTTACGACACCGGTGTGGCAACTTCCGGGGAGCCTGTCTACCGGCTCCTGAGCAACGAGGTTGCATTTGCGTTCGAGTACCGGCTGAGCTCGTCTGTTCCCGCAAGCGCGAAGGGCAGCTACCAGATGGTGGCCGAACTCGGCGACCAGAACGGATGGCGGCGGACGCTGGAACTCACCCCGAAGACGGCTTTCGAGAACGGTGCATTTTCAGCGACCGGTGTCCTCGACCTTGGGAAAGCGCAAGAACTCATCTCGATCCTCGAAGAGCAATCCGGGGTGAAGAACGAGCGCTACTCGGTCACGGTCCGGCCTAACGTTGACATTTCTGGCACTATTGGGGGGACGCCCTTCAGTGACACGTTCGCGCCGGCGCTTTCTATGTCGCTGGACAAGATCCAGCTGAAGCTGGATGCGCGTTCGGACACGGAAAATCCACTGACTCCCACGGCCGATGAGCGCGTCCAGACGTTGGAGACGCGAGCGAACACGATCAAGCTCCTCGTATTCTCGCCGACGGTTGAGGTGGCTCGGGTGGCGGCGCTGGCAGGACTTGGGCTGGTGATCGCGTTGTCGGGGTGGCTGGTCATCGTATACGTCCGCCAGGGGGGTCCCGCGACGGTGGCAATGGTCGGCGGCCGGAAGTTCCGCAGCCCACTCGTGAACGTTCGCGGCAGCGCGCCAGCGCCTCGGGTAGTTGATGTGGCGAGCCTGGACGACCTTGGCCGAATCGCGTCGAAACTCGGCGCCGTGGTCCTACAAGAAGTCCGGCCGGGCTACCACGCGTACTTCGTGCACGACCTCGAACTGACCTACCGGTACGAGGCTCTCGCCGAGGACGACGAGCATTCGACCGAGGCGTTCTTCCCGAAGAGGGTGGCGTGAGCGCGCGGCTGCCGAGGCTGGCGGTTGGCAGCCTGATGACGCTCATCGCTGTGAGTGTGTTGAGCGCGGCGGCGGCAGCGAATACGGTACCGCCAACCAGGGCCGGACAGAGCGATACAGCACTGCTGATCAGTCAGCTCACACCGGCTGAATGCACCGGGATGTACTTGACCCGCCTGCAAATCGGCAACTCGGGCAGTGGGAGCGGCGGGGCGCTCATCCTCGGTACGGATGACACCGAGACGCTTAACGGCGGCAATGGAGATGACTGCATCATGGCCGGCGGCGGCTGGGACACGCTGAACGGGCAGGGCGGGGACGATGTACTCATCAGTGGTTCGGGGCTCTTCAAGTGGCTTAACGGCGGGCCGGGCCAGGATGTTTGCTATCGCCAGGGATGGTTGAACTTCCCGACCGGTTGCGAAGTGACACCCTAGGCCCGGGGGTAGCTGCCAAAGACCTTGAGTTCGCCACAGAGCGGACGAATCGCATCGAGGACGGCGCGGCCCTGGGGCTCATCCTGGTGTCCTTCGAAGTCGATAAGGAAGACGTACTCCCCGAAAGTCGCCTTGGTGGGGCGGCTTTCGATCTTGGTGCAGTTGATCTTCGCCTTCGCGAATTCATCGAGGACGCTGGCGAGGGCGCCGGGTTGGTCGCTCGCAAACGTGAACGCAATCGATGTTCGATCATGGCCCGTGGGCGCCGGTTTGCCGCGACCGAGCAGCACGAACCGGGTGACATTGGAATCGCTGTCCTGGATGGCCTGGGCGAGGATTTCGCCGCCGCGTAGCTCACTGGCGCGGACGGTGGCGATGGCGGCTGCGTCGCCCTCCCGGGCGAAAGCGAGGTCGACTGCTTCGGTGGTCGAAAGGGCAGCTTCGAGCTGTGCCCGGGGGAAGCAGCGTTCGACAAATTTGCGGCACTGGCCGAGCGCGACGGCGTGAGAGTAGATCACCTTCACCTGGTCGGCGCGGGTTCCAGGCTTCACGACGAGATTAAGGACGACCGGCAGGATCAATTCGGCCTGGATCTGGAGCGTGGTTTCGTGGATGAGGATGTCGAGCGTTTCGGGGACGGAGCCGTTGATGAGGTTCTCAACGGCAACAACGCCGGTATCGGCCATGCCCGATTCGACGGCGGCCGCGACGGCGGGATGCGAGGGAAAGGGCAGAAGCTCGGCATCGGGCGCGAAACGCAGCGCGGCCTCTTCACCGAAGGTGCCTGCGGGGCCGAGGTAGGCCAACTTCATCTCAGGTATCAAGCCCGTGGGTCGAACCGATGATCTGTTCCTTGAGGATGTTCAGGCTCTCCTTTCGACAAACGACGACGAGGGCATCGCCTGCGCTCAAGCGGGTATCGCCACTGGGCATCCGGGGGACGCCGCCGGGATCGACGATGAGGGAGATGAGCGATTCCGCAGGGAGGAGAATCTCACGGACCGAGCGGCCAACGACCGGAGATGTCTCTGGGAGCTTGAATTCAACGAGTTCGAGGCCGTTGTGAAGCTGGAGAAGGGCGATCATCTGCTGCGTCGGCAGTTCCTGCTCGATCTGGGCGAGGACGGCCTGGGTGGCGGAGATCGTGGTCTCGATGCCTCGCTTCGTGAAAAGGAGTTCGTTCTTGGGGTTGTTAATCCGGGCGATTGTCCGGGGCACTCCTCGGAAGCGCGCAAGGTCGCAGATGACGAGATTGTCTTCGTCATCGCCGGTAACGGCAGCGACGAGATCGGCGCGAGAGATCCCGGCATCATCGAGGGTCGTTGCTTCGCAGCTATCGCCGACCATCACGTTGCCGCCGAGTTCTTCGCTGACCTGGGCGGCACGGTGTGCATCGCGTTCGAGGACGAGGACTTCGTGGTGATCACGCAGGAGTTCCTCGGCGAGGTGGAAGCCGACTTTCCCTCCGCCGGCGACAACGATGTACATAGCTACTTCCTCGCCGCTTCCTGGTGAAGCATATCCACCATGATCTGCGCGCCAAAGCTGGTTGGGCTGAAGGTCTCAAGGCCAAGCTCACGGAAAATCTCTTCGCGAACGGGATCGTAGATGCGACAGAGGACGCGCTTCACACCGTAGACCTCGCGGGCCATCTGGCTGGCAAAGTAGTTGCGGTTGTCTCCCTGGGTGGTGGCGAGGAAGGCGTCGGTATCGCGGATGCCATTGCGTTCGAGCGTGGTTGCGTCCATACCGTTGCCGACAGCGCGTTTGCCCTTGAACGATTCGGGAAGGCGCCGAAACGCTGCTTCGTTCGTATCGAGGACCGTAACGGAGTGGCCCTCCGTATCGAGGATGCCCGCGATCCGGGAGCCGAGCCGGCCGCACCCCATGACGATGACGTTCATGCCACCCGCCGATTCATTCGTGGTGAGGTCCCGCTTTGGGAACCATCGATTGCCGGACCACCCAGACCGCACAGGTGGCGTGTTTCATAACATGTTCGACGGTGCGCCCGAGGCGAACCGCGCTGGCAACGCCAGCGGCATCGGAGTTGCTGATGCCCATAATGATTGTATCGACCGCGTTGTCCAGTGCTTCATCGATGATGGCCTGGCCCGCCTCGCGTGCCTGGAGGAGGGTACCAGAAACGGGGTAACCGGCAGCGGCGGCCACTTCTTCAGCGCGACGGATGAGCTGTTCGCCACGACGCGCATCGGCTTCGAGTTCGGCATTCAGCGGGAGCGAACGGTTCACCTCGATGACGTGGACGAGATAGAAGCGCGCTTTCTTCTGTTTGGCCATTGTCGCGGCGATCGTGACCGCTTCAAGGCTGGCTTCTGAATGCGCGATGGGAACAAGGATCGCTTCCGGTAGGGGCATCGCGTTAGCGCCCTCCATCCGCAGGTGGCAGCTGTGGGTTTCTTCGGAGCATCAGTTGTCATCCTGGGCGAACCAGAGTCGAATCGCACCGTTCAAGACGAGGACGATACCAATGGCGAAGCCGATGTTGGGGCTGGTGGTCTGGGTGAGGATGAACAAGATGAGCGCGAAGCCGAGCACAATCGAAACAACGGAGAAGATGTAGTTCGCGGTTCGCATCTGCTTCCCGGGGCCCGGAGGCGCAAGTTCAAGTTGCCATGCTACGTCCGGGCGGGCGCAACGGCCAACGGGTGTTAGCCCGGGGTACTGAGGACTTCGGGCCCGGTGGGCGCCGAAGCAGTTACGCCGTCGGGCTCAATCGTCACGAACATTCGCGTCATCTCCTTCGGCAGGGCGGGAAGTTCGACCAAAAGTTCGCCCTCGGTTCCGGCAAAGTCCGCCGCAGGAACCGGGCCCTGGGGACCCTCGCTCCAGATCTGGTAGTGGTGCTGTGCCGGCGCGGCGGGCAGACCGCTCAGGCTTGCGACACCGCCCTCGAAGTTCGCGGCGACGTATATCGTTCCGCTCGCGCCATCGCCACGAAGGGGCAACTCGATGGCGCGAGCAGCGAGTTGGCCCTCCAGCCGGTCTACGTCGTCGCGGGCGCCGAGCCAGGCGATGGTCACGGCCGTAAGCCCGACCGCGAGTACGAGGACGGCGGCGGCGGTGGCCAGGGCAGCCATACGCCACGGCCCGGCGATGACCTTCGACGGCAACCTGTCGCCGGGCGGTGAGCCAGGATGGAGCTGGCTGCGAACGCCTGCGCGAATCCGATCCCTGGCGCCGGCAGGAAGGGCGACGTCCTCCGTGGCGAAGGCAAGGGCATCGCTGGCCTGCGAAAACAGCTCGAGGTCGCTCCGGCATTCGGCGCAGGTTTCGAGGTGGGCAGCGAGTTCGGCCGCCTCCTCCCGATCCAGGAGGGAGAGCGCGAAATCGGCCAGTAGGTCTTGTGCCTGGTCGTGGTTCACGGCGTCAATTCCTCTCGAATCGGACCCAGGGCTTCGCGAAGTTTCTGAAGCGCGAGCCGGAGCCGGCTGCGGACTGTACCTTCAGCGATGCCCATTTCCCTGGCGATGTCCACGGGGCGAATCCCCTGGTAATACGCTTTCACCACTACTTCCTGTTGATCCGCAGGTAAAGCTCTTAACGCCGACCGTACATGGTCGCCGGTGAGGCCCTGGAGCACCTGCTGCCAGACATCGTCTGGGTCTCGCAACTGATATACGGCGGGACCATCATCAATCGATCGTTCTTGTCTTCGAGCACGGCGGCGATGGGCATCGATCGCTGAATTTCGAACGATGCTGAGAATCCAGGAGCGTTCGACTCCGCGGCCGGGATCGAACTGGCGAGAGCGCTGCCAGATGCGAACGAACGCCTCCTGAACGGCCTCTTCGGCACTGGCAGGTTCGCGAAGAACCTGGATTGCGGTGGCGTATGCGGGGCCGGTGTATTCCTCCACGAGCTCATCGAACGCCGACTGATCGCCATTTCGAAAGCGGGAGAACGCCGAGCCAGCAATGGCGCCGCTCACGCTTTCCACGAGCGGTTGATCGAAATGGGATCGACCGGGCGTACATCCCACGAACCCCGACCGGCCGGCGGGAGATCAGAACAAGAAAAAGAATCGGAGATCCACCCAGTGACAGCATCCCTATCACTCCCCCGTGGAAAGAGCATCTGGCTGATGGTCGCTGCGCTCGTCGCAGCATTTGCGGCCGTCTTGTCCATCGCGCCACGGCAGGCATCGGCTGCCGACAGCGGCCGGGTTCGCGTAATGCACGCTTCGCCCGATACGCCAGCGGTAGACATTTTTGTCGATGGTGCCAAGGCGGTCACAGCACTCGCATTCCCGAATAGCACACCATATGTGAGCCTTCCCGCGGGCGGGCACAACGTAAAGGTGTTCGTTTCGCCCTCTGATGGTAGCGGCGCTCCGGCACTCGAGGCCACCCTCGATGTCGGCGCAGGCAAAGACTACACAGTCCTGGCGGTCGGTGAACTCGGAAAGGGTTCGCTCGGACTGTGGACGCTCGAAGACAACAACGCCACGCCAGCGCCCGGGAAAGCGCACATCCGCCTCATCCACGCCGCGCCTGATGCCCCGCCAGTGAAGGTTAGCGTGACCGGAACGGATACAAACATCTTCACGGGCGTCGCCTATCGATCGTTCGGACCGTACACGCCTGTCGACGCTGGCACCTACAGCCTCGATGTCAAGGTGAACGCCTCAGGCGACACGGTCCTGACCGTCCCGAACCTGAAGCTCGAAGCGCGAACCGTTTACACGGCTGTCGCGGTCGGCCGGGCCGGGAACGGCACCCTGAAGGTGGTTCCGCTGGTCGACGCACCGGCCCCGGCAACAACCGCGCCGGGTGCGCCTTCGACCGGTAACACGTTCAGCCCGAGCAGCGACTCCGGCCTCTCGCTCGCCATCCTCCTCGGCGGCGTGCTGGTTATCGCAGCAGGTGGCCTGACCTTCGCGGCCCGCCGCACCCGCTAAGCGTCCGGCTCCGTCCTTTAGCCGAGGCAGGCGCCCTCCGCCTGCCTCGGCTTTTCTTTGTCTAATTTGATTCCCCAAGGGGGAGAGGCAGCGAGCGATTCCGAAAGCGACGGCTTGCATAAAGGCCGAGGGCGACCGGGACCGCGAGCCAGATTGCCGCCACCAAGAGGACGATGGCACCGGCGGCGACGTACTGCGCCACCCGAAGCGATCCTGCGAGACTCTCGGCGAAGACGTCGCCAAGGCTCCAGCCCGAGTCTGATTCGACGGCAACTGCGACCACCGGTGCAACGGTGAGATTGATGGTGGCGAAATCGGTGAGGTCATCGAGCACCTTGAGGCGGCCCTGGATCTGCTCGATCTGGCTGCGCACTCCGCTGAGTCGATCCTGCACGGTGAGGATGTCCTGGATTGATTTCGCCTCGCCGAGAAGTGCAAGGTACTGCTGTTCGGTGCGCTCGAGATTGCGTTGGCGGCTGACGAGGTCGGTGTACTGCTCGGTGACCTCGCTCGAACTCGAACCTTCGGTGTCCACGGTTACACCGGTCATCGTGCGAAGGTTGGCAACGAGCGCATCGTAGTTCTGCACTGGCACGCGGATGGTGAGGCTGGCGGAGCGCTTCGCGTTGTCGTCGGGGTCGTTCGCGTACTGCGAGCTTTCGACGTAGCCACCGTTACTTCGCGCGAGTGAACTCGCGTCGGTAAAGGAACGGCTGACTTCCTCGGCTTTCAAGACCAGGTTCGCGGTGAAGATGATCTTCCGGGAGATGTCGGCGGCGGAGAGCGGTGCATCGCCAAGGCCGCCGGGAACGTCGGTGTCGTACGAGCTGGTGCCCGGCGCACCGGGCGCGGCCTCGACGAGGCTGGAGGAGCCGTTCTTGGAGGCGGTGGCGCTGTCGGTGTCAGCGAAGCGGCCGAGGTCCTCATCGGCGGCGTCATCACCGCCGCAGGCGGACAGGGCGGCGACAGATATGAGCGCCAGCGCGCTGGCCAGTAGCAACCGGGTTTTCATGTTCCCTCCTCTGAGCGCGAAATGCTGCTCATGCGGACAGAACGCCGGCGGGAGCGGTCTGGTTCCACCGTCAAGGTAAAGAAGTTGTGCGGTCGTCGCGGCAGGGCCGGGAAGGCGTCGCTCAGACTTCGCCGCGGAGGACACCGAAAAGGACGAGATCATGGTATTTCCCGGCGCGGAACTGGGAACCTCGAGCAACACCTTCGTAGCTGAAGCCGGCTTTGGTCAGGGCGCGCTGGCTCGCGATGTTCTCGACATCGCAGGAGCCTTCGACACGATTTACCGACGTGTGTTCGAAGAGGTACCGGGCGATGAGACGAAGGGCCTCGCTGCCGTAACCTTTGCCACGTGCCTCGGGTGCGAGCGAGATCCCGAGCTGGTAGGCCCTCGATTCGGGTGGTGGACCGTACATCGCCGGGCGCCAGTCGATCGAACCAATGGGAACACTTTCGTCCGTCTCGACGATGACGGTGCCGCTCATTTCATCGATGAAGCCGGTTTCGGCTTTCTCGGCGTGGGAGCGCGGCGGAAGTCCGAAGTCGTTGAACTCGCCGCGGAATTCGGGTGACCGCGACCACTCATCGAGGAGGGATACGTCTTCGGCGGTTGGAACGCGGATCCGAATAGCCATCAGCCCTGCCTCACGACGCCAGCGGCAATGAGTTCGGTGATTCGTTCTTCGCTGAAGCCGCAATCGCTCAGCACCTCGACGGAGTGTTCGCCGATGAGCGGCGAACGGAACGGGTAGCCACCGGGTGTGCGAGAAAAGACGCCAAGGTACTTCGGGCCGCGAATCGCGCCCAGTTGAGGATGGTCGAAGTCTTCGAAGTAGTCGCTCTCGTGCATCCAGGCGTTTTCAAAGATTTCGGCCGACAGGGTCGCGGGAACGGCTGGAACACCCTGCGTGAGCAGGCGATCGACTGCTTCGGCCTTCGAGATTGTGGCGAACGCTTCGCCAAGTTGGGTGGAGAGGGCGCTTTCGACGGGTTCCTCGATGGCTCGTTCGGCGATGTAGCGTCCGGCCCATTCGGGATGCCCGAGCGCGATGCAAATGGCGGGGAAGTGTTCCGGCTTCGTGCCCGCGACCATCACCCAGCCGTCATTGCACTCGTAGAAGCGGTTCGTTGGGCTCGTCCCGAGGAGGTCGAGGCCACCCAGAGGGTTCGAGGGGCGACCCTCGTACCAGGTGAGTTCGCCAGACTGGGTGAGAATGCTCTGGTTGGCGAGGCATGTGAGGACTTCCTGGCCCTCGCCGGATCGCTCGCGGGCGTAGAGCGCCGAGGCAACGCCGAAGGCAGCCATCATCGCGCTGGCGGTGTCGTTCACGGGGATCTGGTAGAAGACTGGCTCCTCACCGCCGCCCTGGGCGTCCATCAGGCCGCTGCGCGCCTGAACGAGGGGATCGAACCCGGGGTCTGGCGAGAGTTCGCCAACCGGGCCGTAGCCCGTAACCGAGACGGAGATGATGCGCGGATTGACCTTCTTGAGGGTGGCGTAATCGATGCCCAGGCGTTCGCGGACGCCGTTCCGGTAGTTGTCGAGGACGACATCGGAGACTTTCACGAGTTCCATGAAGGCGTCGAGGCCCTCGGGTTTCTTGAGGTCGATGCTGAGGCCGCGCTTTCCCCGGTTGTAGCCGACAAATCCGAGGCCGTAGGTGCGGAATGGGTCGCCCTCAATGGGTTCGACCTTGATCGAATCGGCGCCCCAGTTGGCGAGGATTGCGGGTGCGAAGGTACCCGCGATAAATGCACCGAGGTCGAGGATGCGGACGCCGGCCAGGGGACCGGTCCACTTCTGGATTTTGGGGGTTGGATTTTGGACTTTGGCTTGTTGCAGTGAGGACTTGTGGTCTGGGATCGCATCCAGCTTCGTTGGAGTCGGCAGGGCGCGGACGGTGCCGGGTGTACTGCTGAATTTCACCGGGACGCCGGGCATTTCGACCTTACCGCGCTTCGGATGGTCGAATTCGAGGTGCATTTCGTTGACGCGGGCGGTTTCGCCGCGGAACCATTCGAGCGAATTGCCGACGGGGCCCCGGGGGACATCGTGGTCGTGGAGGATCTTGAGCCATTCGGCCCTGGGCTTTTCCTTGAAGCGCTCTTCGAGCGCCTTGATGACGAGTTGATTGATGCCGGGCTTGAGGAGGTTGGTGAATTCGCCTTCGACACCTTCCCATGCCATCAGGTGGAGCATGTCGGTGGCTTCGAGGGCTTTCAGGAAGAACTGCGGGGTGAGGGTTCCGAGGAAAAACCACTCGCCATCGGCGCATTCATAGAGGCGGTAATTCGGGACGCCGCCGCGGCTGCCGCGGCCACCCATCCTCACCATGTCGGCGGAGTGGATGGTGCCGCCCGCTTCGGCGGCGGAAACGGCGTGGAGGCCGCTGACGGTGATGGACTGGCCTTCGCCGGATTTGGCGCGTTCGACGAGAGCGGAGGCGAGGACGCCAGCGCCGATCATGGCGTGGGCATAGCTCACCTGTGGAGCGACCAGGTAGGTCGGGCGTTCTTCATAGCTGGCCTGGAGCCACGAAACGCCGCTCAAGGCGGAGAGCATCGCCTCATTCGGGGGGAGCTGGCTCCAGCGGCCAAGGGGGGAGTAGGGCGGAAACCAGGCATGCAGCAAGGCGGGGTTCGCTGCACGAACTGTTGCGGAGTCGAGGCCGCTCCGCTCCAGCTCCCCCGGTGCAGAGTCGAACACAGCGACATCGGCAGTGGCAAGGAGCGAGCGGGCGGAGGAGAGGCCGGCAAACTGGTGAATATCGAGCGTGACGACCTGTTTATTGCGGTTCCAGGTGAGGTAACCGGGGTGGTCTTTCATGCGGTCGCCGGCGGGAGGTTCGACCTTGATGATTTCGGCGCCAAGGTCGCCGAGGAGCATGGTGGCCATGGGGCCAGCGATTCCTTCGGAAAAATCGATGATACGGATACCAGAGAACGCGGTCATGGTGGGACTATACCGAGCGGTGAGAGGAAAGAGGAAAGAGCACAGAGGAAAGAGCACAGAGCAAAGGGGAAGAGGAACTCAGTCCGGGCGGCGTTCGAGGAACTCGGTGCTGGCCCAGCCGGGTTTGCCGGAGGGGGTGGAGACCGCGATCCAGGTGACGGCTTCGGCGTTTGTGCTCTCGCCACGTTCGGCGAGAAGGACGCCGTCGGGGAAGCATCCGAGCGTTGGCGAACTCATCGTCGGCGCTTCGCGGACGTTCAGGCACGTTTCGCTGTTGACAATTCGGGCCACGCGTCC
>JBATAT010000337.1:0-10384 GCA_049662005.1 Tepidiformaceae bacterium | reverse complement strand
TGGTTGCGCCGCCATCGTCCGTCCTCCGTCCCTCCGCTAGGGGGGACTCATGGTGCCGAGCGCCCCAAAGCGTGTCAACCAAAGTCGCCTGGTGCCGAAATGCCGGTACCCAGCCAGTAAACAGCGGGAGCGAGAGGAAGCGCGGCAACAGCGGCAATCCAAAGGTAAGACCACCTGCTTTGCAAACGACGCATTCAGCCAGCGAACCCCGGCAGTTGGTATTCAATTTCGATTTCCTTGGCGCAAGGCCAGAAGGCTTCCTCAGTGGTGAGATCCGCGAAGTCCTCGGCAGACGCGTTGGACGAGACATCGAACCCAGAACGATTCAGACAGGCCGCAAGGGCGGCCCTTGCCCGCTGGAGCGTCGATTCGTCCGCCGAAGTCTGCGAAAGCCAATACCACTCCACGGCAGTCGAATGTTCCTTGCGGCACGCCTCGTATACGGCGCTCGATGCCGCTGCATCATCACGCGTCACGCCGGCGATGTATAAGAACCGTATCCGCGAGTGGGTCTCTTCATCCCAGTGAGGCTCCTCTTGAAATACGATTCCTCGATCCGTCATACACCGAGCCATCGCGAGCATGGCGCGCTCATACTCCGCGGCGGTGACAACGTCATCCTTCAGCGCCTCAGCTTGCTCCTCGCTGGCGCCCTCAAGGAACAAGGACTTCACTTCTTGCGCACTCATTTGACCGTTGGAGGAGGGTCCTGGCTCAGGTTCTTGCCCTTGGCTTGAACTACAGGCCAAGCCAACCATGCATCCCGCGGCAACGAAGCTGAGCCAGAACTCCCGCTTCATCTAGGACACACTTGGTGCTTGAGCGTAGAGAGCACCGTTAAAGCCGAGCCGATGAAAGGAATAAGCATCGGTCGACGTGACACCCACGCCTATTGCGGCGTTCGAGCCATCCGTTCGTTCGTCCCACCCAGTAGCCGTATAGCTTGAACCGTTCCAGTAGTTCAGTTGGACAGCCCGGTAGACGCAGGCGGCGTCGCCAGAATTCTTGACAGTGACTGCCGTCACACTCGATGACCACAGCCAGGTTTGGCCGTAGCCATACGAGTAACACCCGTTGGTGTGTTCGAACCAGACCTGCGATCCGGCATCTGCCGCGCGGGGTAGGACCGCTACGGCGAGCGCCGCGACCATGGTCAGCGTAATGCTTGCCCTAAGAATTGCGTTTCGCATGAGTAAACCCTTTCCGTGGCATTGAGCGGCCGGCATGTTGTGTCACCTCTCAGGGCTGCAGTCCCTCCTATTGCGGCAGGCAGGGGAATAGTGCGCTGCCTGCGATGCGTTTGTCTTGGCCCTGGCCGGTAGATTTTCCGGTATCTTTCGCGGTAACCCAGGAGTTAACTTTTTCGGTAACGAGCTCGAGGTCGCGTTCTCACGCCGCCGCCCCTCCGAGAGCCGATATCGCTTCAGCCAGGCAGCAGCTCCGGTGGGCGGCAACCCAGTATCCGCGCAGTTCCGCGGTCAATCTTCGTCCCTCTGCCAAACCAAGTGCGACCTGCGATGAGGCGGTCGCGATCCGGTTCTTCATCGTGCTTTCGCTCACCGATTCGAAGTCAGCAGCCTCACCGTCGGTCGTGCCGGAAGTCCTCAGCACAAGCGCCCGCTTGTGCGCCATCTCCATGTTCGAAAGATGGTGGACTTCCATCGCCGACAGGCTCTCGATTGGTTGCGCCGCCATCGTCCGTCCTCCGTCCCTCCGTTGGGGGGGCACTCATGGTGCCAAGCGCCCCAAAGCGCGTCAACCAAGGGAGGTGTTCGAATACGGTGGGTAAAATGGCCGATACTCTCCTGCGGCTAGCCTCCGAAGCCGGGAATCCCGAATTTCTGTGACACTTCTTCGGAGCAGCCCCGATATGCAGGCGATGCCGCCACCGGGCCGAAGTCTGAGGAACTTGGATTCTCAGGTACATCCAACCCAGCGCCGCGTAGACAGGTTCCGAGGGCATTGCGCGCCGCAGCGAGTTCCTGCTCAGTTGGAGCGACGTGCTCGGCCCAAAGTTGGGCTACCACGTCGAAATACTCGCCACCGCACTTCAGTTCGATCGCACGCAACTCACTGACTGTTGCGCGCTTGCCGGGCCTATGAGGCAGGGTGGTTGAGAAAAGATACTGGCCACGTGCCGTGAGGCCCGGACCCGCCGCTCGCCCGTCTCCGTCGACGTGCTCCACAATCACACCTTGCTCCTCGACACAACCGACATAGGCGAGAACCGCCCCTTCGTATTCGGGAAATGTAAGTACGCCGTCTCCGAGGAGCCCGCGCTGGTAGCCCGATAGTTCCGGGACCGCCTCTAGGCGCGAGGGATTGAAATGAAAGGCATCCCTCGGTCGCACCTCGACGGACGAAGATGTTCGCGGCGTCTCTGGAGCCGAGGTCTCGTCGGGTTGGCGGCCGGTGTCCGTGCCGCCGCACCCAATGACCAATAGCACCACAGCGAAGCAAACGAGTACTCGTATCACCCGCAACTACCGGCTTGCGTGATGCCTCGACGAACGTGTTTCGCCCGGGGATTAATCATTATGGTAGTACCAGCCATTACCGCTGCATGGCCCTCCGGCGTTGCAAAGGTTGTGGTAAACCCATCCATCATAGACTGGATTGATGGCGCCGCCGAGACCGGCCGCACACGTGGGGTTGTAGCCCTGCACCCAGCCCGGCCCGTTGTGCTCGATTCCGCTCGCGCGATCCCAATAACAATCGATCGCCCGCCAATTGCACCCAGACACGGTTAATGCGTTAGCGGACGAAGTGTCCAAATTCCCCGTCCCGGTGCATCCGTCGGCGTATGAGAGTGGCAACCCGTGGGCCATAGCGGGAGAAGCGGTTGCCAACAGAGAAAGGATCGCGAATCCAGGGATCAGCACTCGCTGCAATAGTTGTTTCACTTCAATTCACCTTTCATTCGGCATGGGGCCCAGATCTGCCTTTCGGTCACCTGCCAGGGCTGCAGTTCCCTCCTATTGAGGCAGGCAGGGGAATGGTGAACTCCCCAGCATCTGTTTGTCTTGGCTTTTTCGCTAGACTTTTGGTTAGACTTTTCGGTAGCGAATTCGCTATCCGGCTCGCGTCCGAGTAACACACGCGGCTCATACCGCCGCCCCCGTAACCTGCCAGCCACGGATGCTCATTCGTTGGCCCGCGATCGTGCTCGTCGCATCCAACGAGCCATCGCGCCAAGCCAACGCTGTTACTGAAGAAAGCGGGAGGATCAGAATGGCGGCGAGGAGGGCAAGGAGTCTCATTCTTTCGTTCGAGTGCTTCAGGCAGCATTGGCGCAAGGCCATGGTTACCCGATGAACCCGGTCAGGCCAAGCTCGTCGGCGGCTTCTTTGGCGCAGTCCCAGTAGTCGGCCACGGGTTGTCCCCGCCCCTGCCCATCGCCGTCGGGCGGCCAAGCATGAACGAACAGCTCCTTCTGAGATGGATTCTCGGGCACCAAAAGCCCCTTTCCGCGAAGGCATGCGCCAATCATTGCGCGGCCCAGTTGGACATCGTGTTCAGTGGGCGCCGTGTGCTCTGCCCAGAGCAAGTCCACCAGGTCGAAGAATTCGGCCCTGCACCGCACGCTGTCATTCAGCAGTCCCGCGCGGTTCGAAGGATCAGCGCCGATATCGAAAGTGTAACGCCCCCGTGCACTGAGCCCGGGCCCGGGCGTTGCCAGTGCGCGGTTGTACTCCAATTCTCCGGGGACATGGAACACCGCGTAGCCAGCCTTCTCCAGGCAGTCCACGGTGGCAAGTGCCGCAGCTTCGTATTCGGCGAACGTCAATCGCCCGTCCTGAATCAGGTTCTTCTGATACGCGCTCACAGTATCCGAGCTCATGGCTTGTGCCAATTGCCCTGGCGCCAAGACGAACAGTCCGAAGTCACCGCTCTCCGTGTTCGTTGCCGGTGGAATTCCGGTTCCGTTCCCCTCGGGATCTGAGTTTGGGCCATCGCCGCCACAGCTCCACAGGGCTGCGGCGGCGATGGAAATGATGAGGACCCGGATCAAGACCATCTAGTAGACCGTGGTGAACGCCCAGTCGGCGTTCGGGCAGGGGCCGCCCGGGTTGCAGCCGCTGTGCTGTGTGTCTCCGTTGAATGCCCCCACGTACGCAGTGGATGACACCGATCCGGATACCCAGCCTGGTCCCGCCACGAAGACGCCCCATTGGTCCTCGTAGATGCCCTGCCGGTAAACGTAGTTGCACGGGGTTGCGTACGTCTTCGTGAACAGGCTTTGTGCCCCGAGAGTTGATTCCCCGTAACCCGAGCAGCCTTCGCCACTGAAGGAATCGTAGCTGTACGATCCGGCGAGGGCGGAACGGGCTATCAACAAGGCCCCGATCACCGCCATCAGCGCTATCGCCGTTTGGCCCGCACTGCCCCAGATCTTCCTGAAAGAGTTCATCGATGCTCTCCTTTGTGCATCTGCCAGCGAGGCCTCTCTTCGTTCACCTGCCAGGGCTGCAGTCCCTCCTATTACGGCAGGCAGGGGAATGGTGAACTCCTCAGCATCTCTTTGTCTTGGCTTTTTCGCTAGACTTTTGGTTAAACTTTTCGGTAGCGAATTCGCTATCCGGCTCGCGTCCGAGTAACACATGTGGCTCATACCGCCGGGCCCTTAGATCCCCGCGCCCTTCGCCGCCTCCACCCGTCGGCCGTCCGCGTCCATCAGGGCCGCCACCTTCTCGCCCAGGATGAGGCTGTAGTTCTGGCCGCGGTCTTCCGGGTACACCTGGGTCGTGTTCGAAAGGTACAGCCCGTCGATGCCCGTCCGCATCTCCGGGATCGACTTCGAGTAGTACGTCGTGATCACTGGCTGGCCGCCCGGGTCCTTGAAGAACCACTTGTCCCGAACCCACGATTCATCGAACAGCGGGTTCAGCGCCTTGATCCCGGAGAGGTACGACTGGAACACCTGCTCTGCATCCATTTCGAGCACCGGGTGGCCCGGCGAGACGTAGTTCGAGAGGTAGACGATGTGGTTGCCGCCGTAGCGTTCCGGCGGGAGGAAGTTCGTGTGTTCGATACACGCCACGAACGGCAGGTCGTCGCCGATCGAGAGCCAGTAGTACGGCGTCAGCGGCCGGTCGAGCGCCAGGATCAGGCAGGTCGCCCACTGGTACTTCACGCGGTCGAGGACGGCTTTGTAGTCGGCCGGCAGTTCGGGGCAGATGCGGCTCGTGATGATGTTCGGCGTGGTCATCAGCACCTGGTCGAACTCGTGCAGTTCGCCCCCAACACGAATGCCGCGCACGCCGTTTTCGACGATTTCGATGCCCTCCACGCTCGTGTTCAGGCGAATATCGACGCCGCGAGCGGTCAGCCTGTCGGCCAGTGCCATGTAGTAACGCCGGAACGAGCCGTGGAGGTAGCCCAGCGATTCCGAGGCGCCCGAACCCTTCCGGCTGGCGAAACGGAGGTAGATCTTGTTCCAGAGCCAGACCATCCCGACGTTGTCGGCCTCATCGGCGAACTTCCCTTTTAATAGAGGGCCCCAAAACGCCGAAAATGCCTTCTCGCCCACGGCCCGTTCCATCCACTTGCGCGCCGTGGTGCCCTCGTAGCGCTTCACGCCATCTTTCTGGCGGCGCAGCCAGACAGCGGCCAACCCCAGCCGCACCCGGCTGATGAACGGGATCGCGGTGAATTTCAACAGGTCCAGCGGCGTCACAAACGGGAACATCCGGCCCTTCACGAAGTGCGCGTTCTTTGGCTTGATCCACTCCAGGTGTTCGCCGAGGCCAAGGTCTTCGATGTAGCGCACGACTGCCGTGTCGTTCGTGTAGATGTGGTGGTAGAAGCACTCGAGCGGTTCGCCGCCGACGGGGAAGGTCACTACCTGGCCGCCGACCTCGTGGCGCCCTTCGAAGATGGTCACCCGGTGGCCGCGTTCGCTGAGGACGTTCGCGGCGGCCAGCCCGGCAACTCCCGCTCCGACGATTCCGATGTTCATTGCAATGGCACCTGTTCCGTTTCGATGTGTGTGATCCGTCTAAACGAAACGCCGAAGCTCCAGAGCAGGATCAGCCCGAGGATCGTGGTCGGCACGAGGATCACCCCGTGCGCGACGATCGAATATGCCCCGGCGACATTGTCAGAGACGCCCGCCCCGACGAGCACCAGCTTCGCCGCCCATTCGAACGGGCCGGTGCCACCGAAGAACGTCGGGATGATGATGGCGAGGTTCGCGGCAGCCAGCAACAGGCAGTAGTGAGCGAAGGTCACATCCATATCGAAGCCCTGGCCGATGGCCGCGTAGGCCCCGGCTTCGATCAGCCAGGCGAGTGCGCTGAAGAACAACACCAGCGCCAGCGCTCGCGGTTCGTGGACCGAACGCAGGCTGCCGACGAGGTTGTCGGCAAGGTCCGTGGCGATGTGTTCGAAGCGGTTGGGGAGGATGCGCAGGAAGTAGTGGATCACCCGTTTCGCGCGCGCTTCGTTCAGGGTCAGCACATAGAACCCGATGACGGCGGCAAGAAAGAAGCCAGTCGATACCCAGGCGATCGCCTGCAGGCGCCCATCTTCGAACCCAACGATCGAACCCGCGATGAGCAGCATCAGGACAAGGGTGCAGCCATCGAAGAGGCGCTCGACGGCAATCGTCCCGAAGGTGCCCATGCGCGACACGTGTTCGCGGTCTCCGAGGACGATCGCGCGGACCACCTCGCCAGCCCTGGCCGGGAGGAGGTTGTTCGCCATGTAACCGATGATCGCGTAAGGGAAGAGCCTTCGCGGCCCGAGCGGCGCTACCGGCCGCATCAGCACCGACCACCGCACGCAGCGCGCGGAAATAGCAACAAAGAGGATGGCGATGCCCGGGATGAGCCAGCGGTAATCGGCCTGCCCGAGGGCGTCGCCCAGTTCGCGCGGGTGTGTCGCGCGCAAGAACAGCACGATAAGTACCGCACTAATCGCAAAACTTGCCCAGAATCGGACTGAACGGAGCAATCGCAGACCGCCTGACGTTTAGGGAATTGGGAACTCTCGCACGCGGGCGCTTCCGCCCTCGACGATCCAGAGCTTAGCATCGGCGGTTTCCACGATCCCATACGGGCGATCGATCGGTTCGCTGCCGGCGACCACCAACGCGAACTCGTCGCTCGCCGGGTTGTAGACCCGGACCTCGTTCCGCGAAGGCAACGAGACGGCCACGCGGCCATCAGCCAGCACCCGCAGATACGGTTTGTCGTTCACTTCCTGGCCGCCCCAACCATCCACCTTGAACTGCGACCGGTACGAGCCGTCGGCGTTCAGCACCTCGACGCGGCTGTTGTACATGTCGGCCACGTAGATGGCCCCGTCCTTCCCGATGTCGATCCCGACCGGTTCATCGAACTGGCCCTCGCCGTTGCCGCTCGACCCGACGGTCTTCACGAACTCGCCCGTGAGCGTAAACACCTGGATACGGTCGTTACCGGTGTCAGTCACCCAGACGTGGCCCTCGCTATCGACTGCGACGTCGCGCGGCCCGAAGAGGTCGAACGGCCCCGGTGTTTTGGAAGTGTCCGGTGCATCCCCAAACGAGGTGATCGAGTTCAGGTCCTTGTCGAACACCCGGATTCGCCAGCCGAAGGTGTCGGCCACCACGACTTCCCCGCTGGGAGCGACCGCGAGCCCCCATGGTTGTGACTGCTCGTTCGAGTTCGTCCGGTCGATGCGAATATCGGCCGAGGCCAGGAAGTTCCCGTCCTTGTCGAACTTCTGGAGCCGCTTCGTGCCCGAATCGATCACGTAGAGGTTGCCGTCGCGATCCGATTCGATGTCCACCGGTGAGAAGAACTGCCCGCCCTGCGAGCCCGCGCCGCCGAAGGTACGGTGCCCATCGGCATCCTCGCCGGGCTTCGGTGGCTCCAGCGGGCGGGCCGAGAGTTTGCCGGTTTCGCGGTCGAAGTTCGCCGGGAAGAACGCGAAGGCATCGGTGCTGCCGTTCGCGCGGCCCGGGTCGTGGTCGCGCCAGTATTCGAGCCATGTCGTCGCCCATCCCTTGTGGACGACGCCATCCCAGATGTGTTCCCAGGTTGCGAGCCTGCGCGGGCCGCAATCCCCTTGCAGACCGCTACAGATGGTGGCCGGTGCGACCGCCATTGCGTACTTGTACGTCTCATCGAACCACCAGCGATGGGGATACTGCTCCTGCGGCCCGTACTGGATCGGGGAGTTCGCAAGGTAGTCCTGCACCCGCCCGAGGTTCGACTGGTTGACGAGGATGACGTCCCACTCGCCCGCCGGCACGCCGTTCGAGAACTCGGAGTAGTTCACGCCGCGGTAGTCGCGAAGGTACCACGCCCACGGCCACGCGAACGAGTCAGTCGAATCGACCGCAATGCGCAGGTCGTAGCCTCGGCCGGATGCTGCCGCGAGCGCGTTGATCTCACGGCTGACCGAGGCCAGTTGGCCGGAGCTCTGGGTGTAGATGAGCAGGTCGCGCGGATCGTCACCTCGTTCGAACGAGGCCATCACCATCGTCCGCACTGAGAAGAAGGCCAACGCTCCTATCACGGCCGTCACGGTGACCATTCCGAGCGCTTTTCGGCCCGACGGCGCGGTCGCGAACCAGATGGCGCCGACGACTGCGGCGAGGATTACCAGCCGCAGCGCCAGGTAGGTGTTTCCGCCCGGCAGGAAGGCGATGATCGCGAGGCCGCCCGCCGAGACCATCGCCACGCTGCCCAGCATCGGGACCAGCTTCGATGCAGATGGGCGGTCCTTCCAGGCGGACCAGGCCTGCTGCACCGAGTAGGCAGCGAGCACGCAGGCCGGCAGGGCGAGGTGAGTGTTCAGCCATGGCATCTTCTCCGCGCCGAGCGAAAGAGCGGCGAACATCCCGACGAACCAGAAGGCGAGGAAGCGTGAGAACGCGTTACCCCGGACCACCGTCCACCACGCGCCGCCGATGCAGAGCGCGAGCGGCAGGAATTCATAGGCCGGCATCAACATGTAGTAGTAGAACCACGGCTGGTCGCCGCGCGAGACGTGCTGCTGGGTATGCCAGTAGTCGAGCGACCCCCAGGGGCCGGAGATCAGTCCATCGAGGTTCGTCCAGAACGACGTCATCAGGGTGAGGTAGACGATGCCGGAACTAAGG
This sequence comes from Tepidiformaceae bacterium, assembly GCA_049662005.1. GTDB lineage: Bacteria > Chloroflexota > Dehalococcoidia > Tepidiformales > Tepidiformaceae > Amarobacter. The sequence goes on along the minus strand of JBATAT010000337.1, from coordinate 1,293 downwards.
AACGCGATCGTCCAGAGCTTCGGTTTCCATTGCAGGCCGGCGAACGCCGCGATGCTCGTGGTCACCGAGAAGAGGCCAAGGATTGCGATCTGGTCGCGTGCGGCAATCGATCCCTGCAGGTGCAACTCCCAGCTCAGCCGGTCTTTCTCAACGATTCCGAACGGTTCGAGGATGTAGAACCGGCTCACCGGCGTGAGCAACGGCAGGGTGAACGTCCCCAGCAAAATGAGCAGGTCGCCCGGTCGCGGCAGCTCCTCGCTCCAGTCGTACGACCGTTTCACCGAACCGAGGAATGGCCAGAGTGCGGCGATCGCCCAGGCGATCGGCGCGATCGCCAGCGTGAGCGCAACGCGCCGCCACCACACGTCCATGTTCGTCGCGGCCCGTGCTTCGGCTTCCATCTCGGCATCGGCCACGTCGACACCGCGCTCGGTCATCAGTTCCGCCAGGTAGCGGTTGAAGGCGCGCGAGGACCTGGCCCGGAGCGTCCTCAACGCGAGTTCGTTCGCAAGATGCAAATCGACGTACACCAGGAAGACGGCGATGGCGAGGAAAGCGCCCTCCTTTGTCAGCACGTTCCCGGTGAATGCTGCAGCGAGCACGTAGAGCCAGCGCGAACGCCCGTCGTCGATGTAGCGCCAGATGGCCACCACCATGAGCATCGTGAAGAACGCCATGTAGATGTCTTCACGGAAGAAGCGGCTGTAGTAGACGAGCGTTGGCGAAAGCGCGATGAAGGCGACCGCGGCAAGCGTTCCCGCCTGGCCCAGTCGCCTCCGAAGCAGCAGGGGCAGGGCCACAATCGCCGTGCCGAAAATGGCCGCCGAGACGCGGCTCGTGTAGTCGTTCGCACCGAAAATCAGGAAAACGAGCGCCTGCACGTGGTAGTAGAACGGGCCGTGAAAGACAGGGCTGTGGTGATAGCTGCCCTGGAGGAGGCTCCACGACCACTGGGCGTGGATGCTCTCATCGTGGTGCAGGGCGCGCGTCCCAAGGTCGGCGAAGCGCAGCGCGATCGCGAGCCCCAAAATCGCGGCGTACGCGACGAGTTCCCAGCGCAGGGCAATCTTCGCCGCGAGCACGCGCTGGAGCGCTCCCGGTTCCCGCGCAAGTGATGCTTCGCGTGTCGTCATGGTGTTGTCCTCAGGTATACGGCCAAAGGCTCCGAACCGTTCTTCAGGAAGTTGCGGTCGCTTAACCATCGCAGATAGCGCAGAAAGCCACCGTCAGGGCCGCGCCGAATTTCGTCGAACGACCACTGGCCGTCGATGACGGCGAAACCATCTGGTGCCG
>JBATAT010000336.1:0-3493 GCA_049662005.1 Tepidiformaceae bacterium | reverse complement strand
GCTGCTTTCAGCGTGCCGGTGACGTGTGCGGTCGCGGCAAGCTGGAGTTTCCCGCTGCAGACAATGTCGCCTTCGACACGACCGTGGATGTGCGCGTCACGCGCCTGGATCTTCGCGCGGGCAGTAGCCTCGCGTTCGACCGAAAGGAGGCCGCGACAGATAACCTCGCCGCTGATCGTCCCTTCGACGCGCAGGTCGTGTTCGGTCTCGAAGTGCCCATCGAAGGACGAGTGCCTGTCGATGACGCTCTCGGAGCGGACGGCCGCAAGGTTACCGTCGGTGGATTGGTCGCTGCCCTGGGGTTGATTTCCGTTGGGGCGATTGGGGCGGACATCGTAGGACTGGGGATTCGCGTTATCGTTCACTTGATTTTTGCTCTCAGATGAGTAGTCGGATTCTTCGAAGCGGGGTACCGCAGCGTATTCAGTCTCGCGAGGGGACTTTTTGAGTTGCATGTGTCCTCCTGGGCATTGAACCACGAAGAGGGCCTTCGTGGGTGGCTTGAAGGCACCATAGGCGCGATTTCATCTCGGCGTCCACCCGTGGGGGCAGTAATTTCACCAACGATTTACGCGGGACATACGGCCAGATGAGCTGGCGGGGCGATCCCCCGTTCCTTCAGAGCACGATACTGAAGAGCTTACCGGGAACGTAGATCACTCGCTTCGGCACGGCTCCGTTGAGAAGTTCAGCGATCCGTGGAAGGCCAAAGACCGCGTTACGCGCATCGGCTTCGCTGCAACCGGCAGGCAACGTCACACGTTCGCGAACTTTGCCGTTGACCTGAACCGCGATTTCAACCTCGTCATCGCGAGCCAGATCGGGGTCCGCTTTGGGCCATGCCTGGGTGTGGACGCTGAATGCACCGCCGATGCGCTCCCAGAGTTCCTCGGCAAGGTGCGGTGCGAGTGGGGCAGTCATGAGGATGGCCGAGGTTACTGCCTCCTCCCAGGCGACGTGGTCGACAGGACCGGCCTCGCGTGCCTTCAACATGGCCGAAGTGTGCTCCATGAGGCGGGAGATGAGGGTATTGAAGCGGAAGTTCTCGATCTCCTCGGTGGCCGCGATGATGGTCTTGTGGGTGGTGCGGCGGAGTTCACGTGTAGCTTCGGAATCGGGATCCCTGTGCAGGGCGACGGGTTCCGTCGCCTGGGACCAGAGACGATGGAGCCAGCGGACGATGCCCGACATGCCGGTGGGGTTGTAGGGCCCGCCCTGGTCCCAGGGGCCGACGAACATGAGCTGGCAGCGGAAGGCATCGGCGCCGTGTTTTTCCACCTGCACATCGGGGGCGACCACGTTGCCGCGGCTCTTCGACATACGGTTGCCATCGGGCCCGAGGATGACGCCCTGGTTGACCAGCCGCAGCATCGGCTCGTCACCCTGTACGAGGCCCATGTCTCGGGCGGCCTTCCAGAAGAAGCGTGTATAGAGCAGGTGCATAACGGCGTGCTCGGCGCCGCCGGTGTACTGATCCACCGGGAACCATTGCTCGGCAGCCGCCTTGGAGAAGGGGCGCTCGGGGTTGTGGGGGTCGGCGTAGCGCATCTGGTACCAGCTCGAACACATGAAGGTGTCGAGCGTGTCGGTTTCGCGTCGGGCGGGGCCATCGCAACTCGGACAGGGCACGTTCACCCATGCTTCGATCTGGGTGAGGGGTGACTGGCCGGTGGGTTTGAATTCGACGTGTTCTGGGAGGGTCACGGGCAGATCGTCATCCGGGACCGGAACTGTGCCGCAGTTGTCGCAGTGGATGAACGGAAGCGGTGCTCCCCAGAAGCGCTGGCGCGAGACCGACCAATCGCGAAGGCGATAGGTGATGGCGCCCTTGCCGATTCTTTTCGCTTCCGCCTCGGCGACGATCGTTCGAATGGCATCGTTCGAGGGTGTGCCATCGAAGGGGCCGGAGTTAATCATCTTGCCGCCGTAGGGAATGGCCGCGGCCAGGGGCTTCGTGACGTCGACCTCCGAATGGTCGTATACGGGGATGATTTCGAGGCCGTACTTCGTGGCGAAATCGAAGTCGCGCTGGTCGTGGGCGGGGACGGCCATGACGGCGCCGGTGCCGTAGGTGACGAGCACGTAATCCGCTATCCAGACCGGCACCTTGCGGCCGTTGAACGGGTTTGTCGCATAGGAGCCGGTGAAGACGCCGGTCTTCTCGCGTTCGGTCGAGAGCCGGTCGATCTCAGAGGTGCGGCCAGTTTGAGCAACGTAGGCTTCGACCGCTGCTGCCTGGGCAGCGGTGGTGATCTTCGTGACAAGCGGGTGTTCCGGCGCGATGACCATGAAGGTGGCGCCGAAGACCGTATCGGGCCTGGTTGTGAAGACGGCCAGAGGCTCGGTGACACCATCGACATCGATGGGGAAATCGAGTTGGGCGCCTTCGGAACGGCCAATCCAGTTGCGTTGCATGTTCTTAATCCGCTCGGGCCACTCGATGCCATCGTAGCGGAGGAGTTCTTCGGCGTAGTTCGTGATCTTGAAGAACCACTGGCGCATCATCTTGCGTTCGACGAGGTCATCGGAACGTTCACAGCGGCCATCGAGCACCTGCTCGTTGGCGAGAACGGTATGGCATCCGGGGCACCAGTTGGCGAGCGATTCAGCCTGGTAGGCGAGGCCGTTCTTGTAAAACTGGAGGAACCACCACTGGGTCCATTTGTAGTATTCGGGATCACTGGTGACGACTTCGCGATCCCAATCGAAACTGGCGCCCATGAGGCGAAGCTGACCGCGCATTTTTTCGATGTTCTGGTAGGTCCATTCACGGGGATCGATATTGCGTTTTATGGCGGCGTTCTCGGCAGGCAGGCCGAATGAATCGAAGCCCATGGGGAACATGACGTTGTAGCCGAGCATCCGGCGGTAGCGGGCGGCAACGTCACTGGGGGCCATCGCGTACCAGTGGCCGGTGTGCAGATCGCCGGAGGGGTAGGGGAACATCGTGAGCGCGTACCACTTCGGACGTGGGTCATCATCCCGGGCGGCATAGAGATCGGCGTCTTCCCAGCGTTTGCGCCATTTCGGTTCAATCGCCTGTGGATCGTAGCGATCGGTCATGATCGATTACCTCGCTGTGTACAGTAAGAAGGAGGCCAGAAGGCCGATGCCTGGTCCGAAAGGACGCCCCGCCGGCTATGCGCCGCGGGGCCGAAGAAGTGCGAGCCAGTGTCGCCTGCGCATCGTTTCGCGCACTAACCGGAGATCGTTTGTGAAGGTTCGTTTCACGCTGGCTACCTTACTTCCTCGCGGCGAGTAGCCGCGAGGTTCGAAAATCGTACCGCAACCGCGCGAACCACGTCACGATCCGGTTTGTTTTCATCCGCTTTTGTTTTCAATCGACGCTGGTTTCATCTTCTGCAGGTTTGGCTGGCCCGCGAGCATGGCCGGTGTCGCGCGAGTACCTCAGGATGCCATCCGAAATAGGCGAAAGTTCGAGAACGATGACGAGGGTGGCGCAGATGAGCAGCGCCAGGAGCCAGAGTTCGGC
>JBATAT010000335.1:0-3305 GCA_049662005.1 Tepidiformaceae bacterium | reverse complement strand
AACTGGGGACGCGTAGGCGAATCGCTGGCAAAGGTGGATGCCGCCAACGCCGCCGGCATGGATATCACGCTCGATGTGTACCCCTACACGGCTGGAAGCGGACCGATGTGGCAGTACGTGAACCTTGAGCGCATCGACACTGAATGGGCGAAGGGCGTGATGATCGCCAGCTGCCCCGACTTCCGCGATTTCGAAGGCAAAATGGTCCCCGATATCGCGATCGAACAGGAGTGGTCCATCGACGAGACCGTCCGCGAGATCGTGACCAGCCCCAACGGGCGAAAAGTCATCTGCATCCACTTCATCATCGATGAAGCCGACATCGAGACGAACCTGCGCCACCGGAAGATGCTCATCGGTTCGGACGGCATTCCCGAACTCAAGGGCAACCCGCACCCGCGCCTCTTCGGCACCATGCCCCGGGTGCTCTCCCGCTACGTTCGCGAGCGCAAGGTGCTTTCGCTCGAAGAGGCCATCCGCCGGATGACGAGCGCCTCGTGCGAACGGTTCGGGCTGGTCGATCGCGGCCTCGTGAAGGAAGGCTACTGGGCCGACCTTGTGCTCTTCGACCCCGAGACGGTGCAAGACCTCGCGACCTACGAGAACCCCAAACAGGAACCCGCGGGAATTTCGATGGTGGTGGTCAACGGCCAGGTAGCCTACGAGGCCGGCAAGCACACGGGCGTCGGTAGCGGCCAGATGCTCCGCTTCAAACGGTAACTCGCAGGCCTTGTCCGAACCTTGTTTGCACTACGGTTTGGGGAGGTAATTGACGCCGGGGAGTCCTTCGACGAATCGACTACGTTCATTCGTCGTCGTTCGGAATGTCGGTCTCGATCCCGCGGAGGAAGCCCCGGTAGTCGCTAACCGGCTGAAGGGGCACCAGTTCTATGTGCGTCTCGCACTGGCGCAACTGAACCTGTTGTCCTGGGGTGATTCCCATCGCGCGCCGGATCTCTAGAGGGATTACGACCTGATACTTGTGCGAAACACGAACGATCTCCATCGATCCCCTCCGTTCAACGTGTAGCTTCGATCATTGGTCGGCAACACGGCAAGATTCCGACGCAACCGCGAAGCACTAACCGTGAGCTTCGTATCTTGGAATCGCTCCGGTATAGTCCGGTCAAACCACAACCGACTATCCAAATTGGAGCCCCCACATGCAGATGCCTGCCGTTTCGCTCGCCGCCGCCGCCGGAAGGCGCAAATGGACCGTCGAGATCGCCCAGAAAATCGAAGCTGCCGGATTCCAGGGGATCTATTGCGCCAGCTTCGGCGATGGCATGGGCCTCTGCCTTTCGATGGCCCACGCCACAAAGACCATCAAGTTCGGCACCTCGATCATGCCGATCTACTACCGTGTTGCCTTCGATCTCGCCCAATCCGCCGCCTATATCCACGAAATCAGCGATGGTCGCTTCTACCTCGGCATCGGCGTCAGCCACGAGCCGGCACTGAAGCGCCTCGGCGTCAACGCGGGCAAGCCGCTCAGCGACATCCGCAACTACGTCGAACAGATGCGTGCCGGGGTTCAACAAACCGGCCCACTGCCTCCCATCGTGCTCGCGTCGCTTCGGACAAAGATGGTCGAACTCTCGGCAGAGATCGCCGAGGGTGCGGTTTGGGCGAATGGCTCTCGATCGCACATGGCCGAATCACTTTCCCACATCCCCGCCGAAAAACGAGACGGCGACTTCTTCATCGGCGACATGATCCCCACCTGCATCGACGACGATGACCCGGTCGCGGCTGCGAACGTGAGCAAGCGAACGCTCACCGGCTACGTGATGCTCCCGAACTACCGGAACTACTGGAAAGAGGCCGGCTACCGTGAGGAAATGGAAGCCATCGAGGCTGCCCTCGAACGCCGCGACCGCGACGCTATCCCCGGCCTCATGACCGACCGCTGGCTGAGCGACTCGACTCTCTATGGGACGAAGAAGCAGGTGATGGAGGGGCTCGAACAATGGTTCGCAGCCGGGGTGAAGACACCCATCCTCGTGCCATCTTCGACTAGCGGCGGCCAGGTGAAGGCGATGGAGGAACTCTTCGCGGCCTTCGCCTGATCTGCGCGAACGTTCCGCCTCGTCCAGAATGGGTCGAGTGCTGGAACAAGAACTCAAGGCAGCGGTTGATGCCGCGACAAAGGCGGGCATCGAAGTCGCTCGCTTCCGCCGCGAGGGCGTCCGCTATGGCCGCAAGCATGGCTGGGAGCTCGTCTCCGAGGCCGACATTCGGGCGGCGGAGATACTCCACGCCGACCTGACCGGCCAGTTCCCCGGTGATGGCTGGTTAAGCGAAGAACATCACGACACTGACGCGAGACTCGGGTGTGAGCGCGTCTGGATCGTCGACCCCATCGACGGCACGCGAGAGTTCCTCCAGGGAATCGACGAGTTTGCCATCTCGGTGGCACTCGCGATTGGTGGGGTGCCCGTGCTCGGCGTCGTGCACAATCCTGCCACCGGCGAGATGTTCGCCGCAGAGTGCCTGGATGCGCCGGAGCGACCCCCGACCGAACCTACCGGTACTCCGCTCGAGGTTCTCGTGGGGCGTGGGGAACAACTCCACGACGCACTCCCGCCGCTCCCGGAGGGAACCGAGACCCGGGGCGTAGGCAGTGTCGCCTACCGGTTGGCCCTGCTCGCAAGTGGTCAGGCAAATGCCGCCCTGAGTGGGTCGGGGAGGGCGGAGTGGGATGTCGCTGCCGGGATTGCGCTGTGTCGCGCGTCCGGGTTGCGTGCAAGCGATATCTTTGGCGACCACATGCCATTCAACCAGCCGGATCCGTATGTCCGCGGGTTCTTGGTCGCCGAACCGGGTTTGCATGCCAGGCTGGCACGATTCTTTCAGCAGTTCCGGCGCGAGTGACGGCACTGTTGCACTTCGCTAACGTTGCATCACACAGCTCACCGGGGAGACGTTTATGAGCATCGGTATCGGGCTGGGCATCGCAGGGTTTCCGTTTTCAGGGCCGAAAAGGTTCCTCTCGTGGATCGACCTTTGCGAAGAACGTGGCGTGGATTCTGTCTGGCTCAGCGAACGCATCGTTTCGCACGCTCCCGGGCTCGAACTGATGACGACCTTCGGAGTCATTGCCGGCCGAACCGAGCGCTTAAAGTTCGGCATGAACGCGATTGTCGTCTCGCTACGTGACCCCCTCATCCTCGCGAAAGAGTGCGCCTCGCTCGATTACCTCAGTGGCGGACGCCTGCTGCCGGTGTTCGGTGTGGGCGGCGAAGCGAATCCCGAATTCCGTGCGACCTCGCGCAACCCGAAGGGCCGTGGTGCACAATCGGATG
>JBATAT010000334.1:0-1692 GCA_049662005.1 Tepidiformaceae bacterium | reverse complement strand
GGTGCAGAACGTCGAGAAGATCACCGATATCCCGGACTACGACCCTGTGATGGCCTGTTCGAAGGACTAACTTCAAGAACCACGACCAACAGATCGGGCTCCCAGCGTTGGGAGCCCGATCTGCATTCCCGAAGGTTCGTGCGAACCGCTAATTCCCGAAGACTACCGAACCAGGGCCACCGCCGATGCTCGGATTGAGGACCGCGCCGGATGCAGGTCCAACAGCATCGATGAGCGATTTCGTCGGAGCGGTCGCGTTGGAGACGTTGTTGTTCCAGAAGAGATGCGCGGCACCAGGGTCGAAGTCGTCGTATTCGCGGTAGCGAACGTTCTTGAAGCGAAGCGGCATGCCCTCACCGTTCGTGCTTTCGCCTGGCTCGTCGATGCCGCGCTGGAAGTGGATGTGGAGGTGGGGCCCTGTCGAACTGCCGGAGTTCCCGACGAGTCCGAGGAACTGTCCCTTCTGCACCGAAATCCCGCCCTCACCTTCCACAGGGACGAGGGCCTCCGGAACCGAACCTGCCTGGAGGTGCGCGTACAGCATGTAGCCGCCGGTCTGTTCGTCGCCAGCCTCGTGCTGAATCCAGAAACAGTTGCCGCCACCGCCGCTGTCTTTCACGCCGGGCACGCTGTTGTCCAGCTTCAACCGGTAGCCCCGAACGGTGGTTCCCGCTCGGACCGCGTAGACGGGGGTGCCCCAGGCGTTGTAGTGGTCGTTCTTTGAGCCATCGACGACTTCGCCCATGTACTTCGGGGCTCGCTTGCTCGTCCAGTTTTCACCGTTGTAGCGAACGACGCCGAGGTCGTAGGCGAAACGTTGCGAGCGGGTGTTCCCGTGGTTCGAATCCCATCCATGGTTGCTGCCCTGGTACCAGTACTGGCCGGCCGGAAGGTCCGCGGTCTTGCCTGGGAAGTCGTAGGCGTTGCCGGGTTCGTCGTTTACGTACTCGTTCATGAACGAGAGATGGGTCACCGGGGGTGTGTATCCCTGGAAATAGCACTCGATTCGGATGACCGGGGCTATCGGCAGCGCATGAAGGCGAGTCTCAGCGATCGGCACGACCTTGGTCTTGCCAGCCGGGATGTCCACCATTTGAAGCGTTTCGAGCGGACCGGGAGCACCGGCCCCCACATACGAAACGCGCATGCCCGAGAGCGTCACCTGTTGGGTGCTGGTGTTCTTCAGCCAGACGTGACCGGTTGGCCGCCAGAGGTCACTGACGAGCGAACTGCGCGCGCCGACTCGTTCGGCCTTGTAGGTCGAACTGGCGACGGGTTCGGCTTTCGTGATCTCCACGGGCGGATGCAGAAGGCGTACCGGGCCAGCAGCGTTCGCGGAATCAAGTTTACCGAACGCCGCGAGTCCCGCGGCGCCCGCAGCCGCGATCCCTGCGCCTCGCAGGAAGCTCCTGCGCGAACGCTGTGTGTGGAGAACTGATTGCTTGGTGGTGTTGTCGTGGTTGCCTGCCATTGTCTTACTCCCTGTTTTGTGAACTTGTCACCAGTAAGACAGGGAGCGGTCGGAACTCTTACAGCGCAGCTTTACGTTCGGACATAGCCCGACGGCCAGGTTCACAAGGGGAAGGGCTGGCAGTCTTCGGAAACGAGAAGGCCCACCAATTGGCGGGCCTTTCGCGTGTCTGCCGGTGGGTGACGGCTACTTGAAGGTGATGACTGATCGGTTGACTTCGC
>JBATAT010000333.1:0-4328 GCA_049662005.1 Tepidiformaceae bacterium | reverse complement strand
GGGCTTCGCCGCGACGCTGGGTGGCTTTCGCTTCGGCTACACGGGCGATTCGGCGATGTGCGATTCGGTGCTCGACCTGGCGAGGCATTCGGATGTTCTCGTCTCGGAGTGCGCTTCGCGGGGCGAGGACCTGGATGTGCATATGAACATGACGTCCGACATGCCGATGTTGCGGGCGGCGATGCGGAGTGACGCGAAGCTACTCCTTACGCACCTTGGGCCGGGGGTGGACGGTGCTGGTCTCAGGGACACCATCGTGGCGCGGGATGGTGCGCACTACCGTTTCTGACGGGCGCCAGTAGAATCGGGCGCACAAGGAGCATCGCATGGCACATCCAATGCGCGGCGCGACCGCCATCACCGGGTTCGGCATGACGCCGATGGGACGCATCTACAAGTCGACGATGGAACTGGCGGCCGATGCGACGCGAACGGCGCTGAACGATTCGGGATTGAAGAAGGACCAGATCGATGGCCTGCTTATTAATGCCGGGATTACGGGCACCACGGGCGGCGGGCTAACGCTCGGCCTGCAGAACTACCTTGGCATGCAAAACCTGCGGCTCTTGAACCACATGAACGCAGCAGGTTCGACAGCCGCCCAGATGGTGCAGTATGCGTCGCTGGCGATCGCGAACGGCATGGCCAACCACGTGCTCTGCGTATTCGCCGATGCACCGCTTAAGGATGGGACGTCGGCGGGCGCCGCCTACGGTTCGGCCGCACGAAGCCCGCAACGGCCGCGGGGAATGTCCGGGCTCTACCCGGCTTCGGGCTACTACGGCGCGAACACTCCCTACGCGCTCGCCGCTCGCCGGCACATGTCGGTCTTCGGGACAACGCAGGACCAGCTGGGAACGATCGCGGTTGGTCAACGTGAATGGGCGACGAGAAACCCGCTTGCGCAGATGCGGACCCCGATTTCGATGGAGGATTATCACAACTCGCGCTGGATCATCGAGCCACTTCATCTGCTCGATTGTTGCCTTGTGTCGAACGGTGCAGTCGCGGTGATCGTCAGTTCGGCGGCCGCGGCGAAGGAGATGCCACAGCCGCCGGTCTACATCTGGGGAATGGGGCAGGGCCACCCCGGAGACCCGGGGCGGGAGGGCTCGGAATGGGAAACCGAAACCGGCGCCCAGCTCGCTGCCAAGACTGCCTACGCGATGGCGGGCGTTGGGCCGAACGACATCAACCAGTGCCAGATCTACGACTGCTATACCTACACCGTGCTTGTGACGCTGGAGGACTACGGCTTCTGCAAGAAGGGGGAGGGTGGGCCTTTCGTGGAGGACGGCAAGCTTGGCCCGGGCGGTTCGCTGCCAACGAACACCGGCGGAGGCGAACTCTCGGCCTACTACATGTGGGGGATGACGCCGCTTTCCGAGGCGATCATCCAGGGGAGGGGCCACGGCGGCGAGCGCCAGGTGAAGAATGATGTGGTGCTCGCCACCGGCAACGGAGGGAGCCTGAGCTACCACGCATGCCTCATCCTTAGCCCACACGCGAATTAAGGACGAACCGATGACAGAAGACTTTCCGAGACCGCTGCCCGAAGCCGATGAATCGTCGAAGCCGTTCTGGGACGGCGCCATGGCGGGGCAGCTGATGCTCATGCGCTGTTCCGACTGCCGGCGTTGGCGGTTGCCGTCGCGACAGCACTGCGACAACTGTCTTTCGGACCAGTTCACGTGGGAGCCGGCGATCGGCAAAGGGACTGTCCGGACCTTTGGCGTGATGCATCAGAAGTACCACCCGGGCTGGGCGGCGATCGCTCCCTATAACGTGACCATCGTCGAACTTGAAGAAGGCCCAAGGCTGCCGACGAACATCGTTGGTGCTGAGAATTCAGCGATCACGGTGGGGATGCCCGTTATTGTCGAGTTCGAGCAACACGAAGACGTCGCGTTACCGAAATTCCGTCCTGCGTAAACAATTTCGTGGTTTTCGCGGGGTTTGCGGGCAATTGAGTTCACGTAACGAGTATTTTTATGACTCCTTGTCTGAAATCTAGTTGACCGTTCGTTATTGGATGGACCGCATCCACTGCGAAATCCGGTATCCCGCGCCCTGTGCGTCGCGGCTCTTCCCTGTACTCTTCGAGGCAGCATGACCGCCGAATCGCGATTTGGGATCAGTCTCTGGAGCACCGACGTGTTCGCGCTGGCAGACTTTCTGTGCGGAGTCGCAGGCCTGGAGTTCGAGCAGCGGCACCCGGGTTTTGCCCTTCTGCGGACCGGGAACATCGCGATTAACATCCACGACGACGAGTCGTATCGTGGTCACCCGTGGTTCGAGGCGCTTTCGCGCGAAGGCGTGGCGAGGGGTATCGGGGCGGAACTGCGGTTCCAGGTAGCTTCGGCCCAGGAAGCCTATTCGGAGGCGATCAAACGTGGCGGCCAGTCGATCGCGCCTCCGTTTGAGTACGACAACACTCTCGAATGCCAGGTCATGGGGCCCGATGGTTATGTCCTCAGCTTATGGCAGGTATGGAACTCTTCGACTTCGGGATGAGAATCGTTCATTTCTCGTGAACTATGTCGATCCTTGTGTTAAGGTAATTGTGAAAGAACGCACATTCACCTTAAAAGGAGGCCGAAATGTTCATTCACCCCGCAGCCATGCAGTATATCGTTCCGGGTGACCCGACGACGGAGGCCCTCTACCGCGAGGAGTTCCTCACAGCGAAGGACGAAACGTCCGAAACCGCTACCGAGTCGACCGTCGACCACACCGCGCACAAGCGCGTGACCATGTTGCGAGCGCATCTCGCAGCAGGAGTCGGTCGCTTCTTCGTCTAGCCCTGGACACAACCACAGGAGACGCCCTCCCGAATTCGGGAGGGCGTTTTGCGTTACCAGGCGGTCCAGCCACCATCGACCACCAGCGTGTGACCGGTGACGTAGTCACTGGCGCTGCTTGCGAGGAATATTGCCGCTCCCGCGAGCTCGTGCGGCTTGCCCCAGCGGCCCATCGGCGTCCGGCCAGTGATGAATTCCTTACGCTCCCGGTCTTCGAACAACGGCTTTGTCAGTTCGGTTTCGAAGTAGGTCGGAGCGATCGCGTTGACCTGGACGTTCTGAGGCGCCCATTCGATTGCGAGCACCTTCGTGAGCTGCTCGATGGCGCCCTTCGAGCTGGCGTAGGCGGCCTGGGTCGCGAGGGCGACGCGCCCCATGATGCTCGAAATGTTGATCACCTTGCCGCTGCCCTGGGGAACGAGGATGCGGCCGGCCGCCCGCGAGCAGAGGAAGTACCCCTCGAGGTTGGTGGCGAGCACCTGTCGGTATTCGTCGGCGGAGAGTTCGAGTACCGGCTTGCGAATGTTGATGCCGGCGTTGTTCACGAGGATGTCGAGGTGGCCGAGGCGCTCGACGGTTTGGGCGAAAAGCCGGTCGACGTCGGCTTCGTTGGTCGCATCGCAGGGAATGGCTTCGGAGCGGCGGCCGAGCGTACGGATCTCATCGCGGAGCGATTCGATTTCGGTGGATGTCCGGCTGGCGGCGATGACATCAGCGCCGGCGGCCGCCAGAGCGAGCGCAATCGAGCGGCCGAGCCCGCGACCGGCGCCGGTCACCACCGCAACGCGGCCAGCGAGGCTAAAGAGTTCGATCCCGAGCAGTTCTGGCCGATCCATGGGCGTGAGTTTATTCGTAGCGCAGCGCCTCGGCGACCGGGACACGGGAGGCGGCACGGGCGGGGAGGAAGGTCATGAACATCGAGGCGACGAAGGCGATGCCGCAGATGATCGCCAGGTTCAGCCAGGGGACGACGAAACTGATGTTTCGCGATTCTTCACCGAATTCGCCTGAAACGAAGAGCGCCCAGGCGAGCGATAACCCGAGGCTCAGTCCGAGGAAGATCCCGGACAGTGCGATGAACCCGGATTCGAAGAGGAAGCTGAGTGCGACCATACTGCGCTGGTAGCCAATCGCACGGAGCATGCCAATTTGCTGGCGACGTTCCACCACGGCGCGTGAGGCGATCACCGCGAGCGCGGCGATACCAACGATAAGCCCAAGGCCCATGAACCCCTGGAAGACGAGCAAGAATCCGTTCTGGATGGCCTGCGCGTTATCGAGGAGGTCCTGGAGGGAATCCGCCGAGGCCTGAACGAGGCCGGCTTCGATGGTCTTGGCATAGGCCTTCGCATCGGTGCCGGGCTTGAGCTTCAGGAAGTAGCGTTGGCCCTTGGACTGGGGAAAGACATCGAGGACGGTCGCCTTCGATGTGACGATGCCACTCAACCCATTTGGATCTCCGAGCCCGAAGAACGTGTCGCCCGATTCTTTGACCTGCCCGATGACCGTGACGGTTGCCTCATTGCC
>JBATAT010000332.1:0-4690 GCA_049662005.1 Tepidiformaceae bacterium | reverse complement strand
CGGGAACTGGCGTCCGTTCTTTGGGACCATCTCGCTCCTCGTCATCACCGGCTTTTTTCTGTGGGTACTGAATCGCGCCCGTGGCAGCGAACTCAGCGTGCCCCACTGGGGATTCCTCGCGGCACTGGGGACGTCAATCGTGGGTGGTGTGCTCGGTGTCCTCTGGGCGCTCCAAATCGCCACCGGCGACCAGTTCCTCCCGACCGACGGGGAAGACGCCCACCCCGCCACCATGGTCGTCGGCTTCCTCGTGCCGGTTGGCCTGGCGATGGCCGAATGGGCGTTCGCGTTTCCGCGGCCGCCGAAGGCCACCCGCCTCGGCATCATCCAGATGGTGTTCCCGTTCCTCGGCGGGATCTTGCTGATGCTCGCTGTCCTACTCGATATCACCCCGCTCGCACCGTTGGCGGTACTCCTCCAGATCATCGGTCTGATCATCTTCCTCAAGCGGATGTGGCCGAACTTCCGCGCGGTTGACTTTGCCGCGCCGTCTCCGGGCCGCTTCGCCGTGATGGCCACCGTCGCCCTCATTTTCGTGATCGGGTTGGCCCAGTACCTGATTGTGAAGTACGAGGGTGACCTGGGCCTCGCGCCCGAGCACCTGCTGCTCGCGCTGGACCATTCGCAGTTCATCGGCCTGATGACGAACTCGATCTTCGCCATGCTCCTTGCAGCGACGATGGGCCGTCGCGGAAACCGGCTGGACCAGGCGATCTTCTTCACGGTGAACGCGGGTCTCATCGTCTTCGTCGCCGGGTTGCTGTTTGATGTCACCGTCTTGAAGCGAATCGGAACGCCGGTGCTCGGTGCCGGCCTGCTGCTCGCTCTCGCGGTTTTCGCTCTCCGGCTACTCGAGAAGGATGTTGCCGGTGTGTTCGAAGGCAGGGAGACATCGTAATTCTACGATGACGTACACTGCCCGGCGTGGTGCTCACCGTCGCCCGTAGCTTCGAAGTCGCGTTCTCGCGCCGCTGGCTGCAGGTATTCGCGGCCGCCATGCTCATCAACACCAGCTACGGCACGCTCTCGTATGCCTTCAGCGTGCTTATCACCGATTCAGGGCCCGGCGGCGAATTCGGCGCCGGCACGGTCTCGCTCGGATTCGGGCTGGCCCTGCTCGTTTCGGGCCTCGCGGGGATTTTTGCGGGGACGGTTGCCGACCTTCTTGGCACGCGGCGGCTGCTTGTGGCTGGCGCCCTGGTTGGCTGCGCCGGGCTCGCCCTCCTGGGAACGGTCCAGACAGGCTGGCAACTGATCATGGTGATGGGGCTCGTCTGTGGTCCCGCAATGGCGGCAACTTTTTACGAACCGATCTACGTGCTGATGAACCGCTGGTTCACGGCCGAGGAACGTCCGAAGGCGTACGGCGTGCTCACCCTGCTCGGCGGCTTCTCGATCACGATTTACACGCCGCTCACGCGCTGGCTGGTGCACGAATTCGGCTGGCGCGAAGCGGTCGTGATCCTCGGCATCATCCTCGCGGTCGTTGGCACGGTGGTGCCGCTGCTGTTGCGCGAGCCCGCCCCTGCCGCTGGCGCTCCGGCTGTGCGGCTGACGCCCACGCGCTTTGCCCGCGAAGCGCGCGAAGGTGTACGCCACGCCGACGCTCGATTCTGGGTCTTCACGCTCGCCTTCTTCGGCGCGACAGTCGCCGTCAGCGGCTTTTCGTTCCACATGATCGCCCAGCTCGAAACGCGCGGTTTCGATGAAACCTCGGTCGCGAACGCCATCGCCGTCACGGGCATCATTAGCCTGCCGGCGCGGTTCCTGCTGCCGATGATGTCGGGCCGCGCGCCGAGCGCGATCCTGCTCGCCGTCTGCTTCGGACTACTCGCGCTCGCGGCCTGGCTTGCCAGTGCCGCCGGAGCGTGGTGGCAGGTCTGGGTCTACATCGCGGTGTACGGGGCGGTCTTCGGCGCCGTCTATCCGCTGCGTGCCCTGGTCATCTCGGAAGGGTTCGCCGGGCCGTACTTCGGACGCATTATCGGTCTGCAAGCGCTGTTCGTTGCGGCGGGCCGAGCGCTCGGGCCCATTCTCATCGGGTTCATCGGTACCACGCAGGCGCGCTACGAAACCGGCTTCCGCTTCGCCGCCGTAGTGCTCGTGCTGATGGCCGCGCTGACATGGCTGGCGACGAGAGGGAGCGGCAGCGAAACGAGGGCTCGGAGCGATTGAACTACGAACGACGAACGTCGGGTATGCGAGCCGCTGGTACCTAGCCGCCAACCGCTAACTCCCAGCCACTACCACATCCTCGCTGCGCCAGAGGTACCAGCACGCGACTGTCGCCCACGGCCGCCAGCGTTCGCCGATGGAGAGTACCTGCGGGGGCTTCGGCAGTGCTCCGAGCCCGTATTGCTTCATCATCGCCCGATTGATGCCGACATCGTTCACCGGGAGCACATCGGGGCGGCCGAGGTGGAACATCAAGAACATCTCGGCCGTCCAGCGGCCCACCCCGCGCACCCGCGTCAGGTGGGTGATGATCTCTTCGTCGTCCCATTCCTGGAAGTGATCGAGTGAGAGTTCGCCGCTGCCGAAGTGTTCGGCGAGTCCCCGCACAGAGGCGACTTTCTGGCGCGAGAGCCCGGCCGCGCGCAACGTCTCATCGCTCGCCCCGAGGATCTGGGCAGGCGCAGGGAAGGCTTCACCCTCGAGGCCCCAGATGGCGATGAAACGGCGGAAGATCGTGCCCGCTGCAGCGCCCGAGAGTTGCTGGAAAATGATGCTGCGACAGAGCGCGCGGAATGGGTTCTCGCTCGGTGGCCAGCCCCGGAATTCGCCGACCATGGCGATGACCTTCGCCATCACCGGATCGGTGCGCAAATGGGCTACCGCAGCGTCTGGGTTGATGGTGCGGTTCATTCGGGCAGGGTAACTGGCGAAGGCCGCGAAGGTAACGATCGGGCCTCCGAAACAGCTATAATACGAGCATGACACCTTCCCCCGTGACGTCGAAAAACTGCCCGGAATGTAACAGCACCGACATCAGGCGGATTCTCTACGGGTATCCCAGCCCGAGGGCGTTCGCGGAAAGCCTGAAGGGAAATCTCGTGCTGGGTGGCTGCGTTCGCAGGTCGCCAACACAGCAGTGCGGCGCCTGTGAATACGCGTGGTGAACTAGCTCGTCATCCCTTGCAGTCCCACGAGCGCGCGGCCGTGTTCGATTTCGCCCATATGGCGAAGTCCGTGCTGGTAAACGAAGCACTCGAGCACTTCGAGCCTGCGTAGCGGTGCGCCGGGCCCGATAACGATCGCGCAGAAAATGTTCTGCATGTTTGGCGGGAGCTGCGGCATCAACACTTCGGCCAGCATGTCGGCCGTGATGGTGTCGAGAGCTTTCGAGGTCCGCGCGGTTACTTCGGCCTGGTAGGTACGCCACGCATCCATGTCGCCGAAGCGCAGGTGCTGCATCTCTTCGACCGTCTCCTCGCGCCCAAGCGCATCGATGCTAATCCCCGTTTTCTCTGCCCAGCCGCCGGTTGCCCAAAGCGGATTTTCGCCCAGGAAGATGCGGCTGATCGACTGATCCTGTGCCTTGATGTAGTGGCCGAAGCTGAAGGCCATGGGCAGGACGCCTTCGCGTTCATGGTGATTCACCTGTTCCAGCGTGAGGTCGCTGGCAGCCCGCTCCCAGAGCGTGTTCATCGCCCGGATACGGTTGCGAAGCGACGTCACAAACATTTCGTCGTGGCTCATGGATTCACCCGCTTTTCGACCGTGATGCGTTGCAGATCGCGAGCCAGACGAATCGGCCCGGAGTAGATGTCGCTCATGCCGGCCTTGAACGCCGCTTCCATCTCGTCGTTGTTCGGCAGGTTCGGCAACAAGTGGCTGAGGACGAGCGACCCGACACCTGCATCACGCGCCAACTGTGTGACTTCCTGGGTGTTGATGTGGTAGCTCGGCACATCCTCGAGGATCGAAGCGACATTCGAACGGCCCATGCTGCGCACCCGTTCGATGTACTGCGCGAACATCGCCGGGTTGAGGGCATCGCTGATGAGCAGGTCGGTGCCCTGTGCAGCGTTCAGGAGCGAATCGCAGAGGTTCGTATCGCCCGAAAGGACGACGCTTCGGCCATCGAACTTCGCCCGGTAGCCAACCGCCGGGACCACCGGGAAGTGGTCGACTTCGAAGCTTTCCAGCACGAGTCCCTCTTCTGCGAAGAAGGCCTCCGGCGTCTGGGAGACGGTGAATTCGGTGACCTCCACCTTCGCGCCCTGGGGGTGGAGCTTGCCCGGGTGGTGTGCCGTCCGAAAGCGAATGTCGTCCTCTATCGCCATCAGGAACCCGGTGATCATCTTCTGCGTACCGGCTGGGCCGAACACGCGCAGCGGCTTTGTTGCCCCGGAGACCCAGCGCTGGTTGATGAAATCCGGCACATCGGTGATGTGGTCCGTGTGCATGTGGGTGAAAATCGCCACGTCGATCTGGGCCGGGATAATGCCGGCCGGCACAATCCGTCGCGCCGCGCCGTAGCCGCAATCGACGAGGACGTTCGTGTTCCCGGCGACGATGATGCAGCCACAGCCGCAGCGATCCGGGCTGGGAAGCGGGCTGCCCGTTCCCAAGAAGACGACGTCGAACGCTTGCGGCATGGTGCTCCTCGCCGCCCGCAAACAGGCGGTGAGCGGAATCCTACCGGGCACGCAGGGTGGATGCCACCGGATAGAACGTTGCCGAGGAA
>JBATAT010000331.1:0-3991 GCA_049662005.1 Tepidiformaceae bacterium | reverse complement strand
CGCACCTGAAGAACCAATCGAACACGACCGGTTAGTGACCGGCTGGCGCCACTCCGTGGTCACCGGGGGCGGCGGATCGTTGCGCAGCAGCGCCGAGGTAGGCTTCCGCGAGAGACTGGTTGACGTGTAGCACACCGTCGTTCAGGGTCGCGTACGCGTAATCATCGGTGATCTCTGGAAGCGTATCGGCCTGTTCCTGTTTGGTGACGACGCTCCCGGCCGGCACGTAACGATCGGCAGGAATGGTCACCCCGATGACTTTCGCACCGGGTTCTATCACGACGTTCTTGCCGATGCTGGCTTTGAACACCAGTGCCTGCATTCCGACAAAGGTGTTGTCGCCTACTGCGGCCGGGCCGTGCACCTGTGACTGGTGGGCGAGGGACACGTTCTTCCCGATGTAGACCGCGTACTTCTTTCCCGCAACAGTCACAAGGTTTGTCTCGATGGCTTTGCCGCCACTGATGGTTTCGAGCGCGTGGAGTACGACTCCATCCTGGACGTTCGAACCGTCGCCGATAGCAATCGGCTGCCCTTCATCGCCGCGGATGCTTGCAAACGGCGCGACGAACACGCCTTTACCGAGGGACACGTTGCCGACGACCGAAGCAAGGCGGTCGACGTAGCTCCCGGAACCGATGACTGGCGCTTCGACATCCGGATTGAAGCCGGTGGCCACGTTCGAGCGAAGGTTCGCGGCAACCTGTTCTTCGGCCACCGGCGACGCGGGCATCTCTGCGGCTGCGAACTTCTCCTGGTAGACGACCCACGCAACCAGCGCGACGACCATCACGATGAGGGCACCATTGATGAGTTGTTGATGCGTCCAGCTGCCGACCCTGGCGACACTCGGGATCCTGGGTAAGTCGAACGAGAACTGAAGGGCAAGGCCACCCTCGGCTTTTCGATTGAGCGAGACGGCGGATTCCCCGGAGGCTGAGGGATCGCCGGGTTCGCTTGCGTCCCGCTGGTCTGTGGCTTCGGCCATGTTGAAATCCGCCCCGAATCGTGAGAGGTACCGTGTGTTTCGTCTCGTTCGCGGATGAACCGCAGTGGGGGATTCACGTAAGGGCGCGCGCGGTCCTGGGGGATGGCGGTTGACACCCCATCGGGGCTACCTATGATCGGGATAAGAGGCCCGGCACGGCCGGGTGCACCGCCAGAGGCGGTGTCCGGGATTCGGGGTAAGTGCCAATGGCACTGAGTCCATTCCCTCGGCTCCCTGAAGTTCTGACGACCTTCGGAAACTAGAGGAGTGGGTTCTGTGACAACACTTGAACGGCCACGAACGCTTGGCGAACTCAGAGCTTCGGGTTATGAAGTTCTCCCTGTCCGTGAAGAGATGCGGAAAAACCTGATCGCCAAGCTGCGTTCTGGCGAGGAGATCTTCCCCGGGATCTACGGCTACGAAGAGACCGTTATCCCGCACATCGTGAACGCGATCCTTGCGGGCCAGGACATTATTTTCCTTGGCGAACGAGGCCAGGCGAAATCGCGGATCATCCGCTCGCTGGTCTCATTGCTGGATGATGCCACGCCGGCACTCGCCGGCTGCGAGCTGGCGGAAAATCCATACGATCCGATCACCCAGCTGGGCCGCAATATCATCGCCGAAAAAGGCGATGCCGCCGAGCTGACCTGGGTACCGAGGGATAGCCGTTATGGTGAGAAGTTGGCGACGCCGGACATCACCATCGCCGACCTCATCGGCGAGGTGGACCCGATAAAGGTCGCCGAAGGCCGCTACCTCAGCGACGAACTGACGATTCACTATGGCCTCATCCCGCGCACGCATCGCGGCATCTTCTGCATTAACGAGCTGCCCGACCTCGCCGAGCGCATCCAGGTGGGTCTCCTGAACATCATGGAAGAGCGCGACGTGCAGATCCGGGGTTATCGCATCCGCCTGCCTGTCGACGTATTCGTGGTGGCAAGCGCCAACCCGGAAGACTACACCAACCGCGGCCGGATCATCACGCCGCTCAAGGACCGCTACGGCGCCCAGATCCGGACGCACTACCCAACCAAGATCGAGCACGAGATCGGGATCATGGAATCGGAGCACCACCCGGTGCCGGCGGACTTTACGGTCGTCGTACCCGAGTACATGAAAGAGATCATCGCTGAGATCAGCCGCCTCGCGCGGCGCAGCCCGGATGTGAACCAGCGCTCGGGCGTCAGCGTTCGTGCCAGCATCGCGAACTACGAATCGATGCTGGCCAACGCGCTCCGGCGAGTGATTATCACCGGTGACGACGAGGTTGTGCCTCGTGTCAGCGACCTCCCATACGTCGTCCCGGCACTGACGGGGAAGGTGGAATTCGAAACGGTCGAAGAGGGCCGCGAAGAGCAGATCATCGATAAGCTGATCCAGGGCGCCGTCGTCGCCGTCTTCAACCGGTACTACAACCTTGGCGAGCTCGAACTGATCGTCAACCGCTTCAAGACCGGGGTGGCGGTCGAAGTTGGTGATATGACCCCGAGTTCCGAATACGTGGCGCTGGTGCGGCAGGTCGAAGGATTGAAGGAAGCCATCGAGAAGACCGGGGCCGGGAAGTCACCGGCGGAAATCGCCGCGGCAACCGAGTTCCTGCTCGAGGGCCTTCACCTCAACAAGCGCCTGAACAAGGACAAAGTCGGCGGCAAGATCCAGTACCGCGGCTAGCGGAACGATGGATTGGACGATATCCAACATTCCAGTGAGTGGCCCCCTGTTCGAGGGGGCCATTGCTGTGTATGCGGAAGCGTTCGCCCAGCCACCGTACAGCGATCCCGATCGCGGACGCGAAATCCGGCAGCGTCTGCGTGAGACCCATTGCAAGCGCCCCGGCTTCCAACTCCTTGTGGCGTGTACCGCGCCCGACCGGGTGGTGGGAATGGCATACGGCTACCACGGGTCCAATGGCCAGTGGTGGCACGACACCGTCGCAAAATCACTCGATCCGTTCCTCGCGAAGGAGTGGCTTGGTGATTCGTACGAACTCGTTGAGCTCGCGGTTCATCCCGCGGCACAGCGGAATGGCATCGGCGGCGAACTCGTGCAGATCTTGCTCGGATCTCGCCATGAGCGGACCTGTGTGCTCAGCACCCGCACCGATAGCGAGGCTCACGTCCTCTATTCGCGGCTTGGATTCGAACTCATCCACGAGATGGCGTTCACGGCCGGCGGGTATCCGTTTTATATAATGGGAAAACGCCTCGGTGTGGGCACGCGTGCAGGCTAACCCCACGGGCCTGACAATGGCCGCGTATGGCTGAAGACTCGTTTCGATGTGTGAAGTGCAAGCAGCAGGTGGATACGCTCTCGTTCGGGACGACCCAGCGCAACCATTGCCCGCAGTGCCTGTGGAGCCGCCATGTTGATAATTTCCCGGGCGACCGAAAGGCCGCCTGCGGCAGCCCGATGGAGCCGATTGCCGTCTTCGTTGCGCATGGTGGCGAATGGATGCTTATCCATCGCTGCAAGAGTTGCGGATTGCTGCACGAAAACCGCATCGCCGGGGACGACAGCGTGATGCTGCTGATGGCGATTGCGGCGAAGCCGCTCGCGAACCCGCCCGTGCCGATGGAGTTCCTGAGCTGACGTACCAGCGTAAACGCCGCCGGCCCGTCTTAGCCTGGTCTGCGTTCGAACCAGATGCCGCCACCAGGGCCTTCGCCGTGCACTGGCTGGAAGCCCATGCGAATCCAGAAGTAGACCGAAAGTCCAAGGTCCGGCGCCGCCCAGGCACGCACGACCGCTACACCAGAAGCGGTGCAGGACTGATTGAAAAGGCGGGCTGCCTCCGAGCCTGCACCGTAACTGCGATGTTCCCTTTCGATGCAGAGCGAACGGACAAGCAGGCCCTCGCCCGCGCTCTCAACTTCCAACGCACCCACGTCCACTCCGTCCGCGAGGCGGACGATGTGGACCGTGTGATCCCGGCGTTCGAGGCGGAAGCGCTCGCCAACGACCGGCATTTCGAGGTCAGCGAGGTTCACTGCCCGAGCC
>JBATAT010000330.1:0-3328 GCA_049662005.1 Tepidiformaceae bacterium | reverse complement strand
AGCCTCAGCATCGCGACCAGCGCGAGACCCTCGATCTCGCCCGAGAGGCTCTCATCCAGGTCGATCCAGCCGAGTGCCTCGCGGAGTTCGTGGTTGTCCTCACCGTCGCCCAGCACCGCATCGAGCGCCGCGACGGCCGCCATGTTGTGGTCGAGAACGTCGTAGTAGTGCAGTTCGGGCTGGGTGAACCCGCGCCCGGCCTCGAGTTCCGGGATGAGCCCGGTCAGGAGCGTCCTCCGGTCGAGGTCCGCCAGCAGGGGCGAACAAACCGGGGCCACCAGCGCATCCATGAGGGCTGTTGGTGGTGCCATCGGACAAGACTACAGGCACGCCGTTCGGCGTGCCTGTCGGGGGATTGGGCGAAGCGTGCGAGCGCTCAGGCTCGTGGGTGAGCCTTGTCGTACTCGCGCCGTTTCTGGTCGCCCGTCAGGTGGGTGTAGATCTGTGTGGTCGAAATGCTGGCGTGGCCCAGTGCGTCTTGCACATTACGGAGCGGCATGCCGCCGGAGAGCATATGCGTCGCGTAGGTGTGCCGCAGCGTGTGCGGGGTGATCGTCTTGTCGAGCTTGGCTTCCTTAGCGTAGTTCTTCAAGATCAGCCAGAAACCCTGGCGCGTCAGGCGTTCGCCGCGGCGATTCACGAAGAGCGCCGGTTCGCGGCGATTGCGGACCAGCCGTGGGCGCACATGGAAGATGTACTGGCGCAGTTCATCCACCGGGCGCTGGTGCAAGGGTAGGATTCGCTCGCGCTCGCCCTTGCCCACGCAGCGGACCGTCACCGGGTCGCTCTCGAGCGCGATGTCGCTGACATCGAGCGAAACGAGCTCGGTCACGCGCAGCCCGGTAGCGTAGAGCAGCTCCAGCATCGCCTTGTCGCGGCGCGCTTCCGGCGTGTTCCGGCGGGCTGGTTGCTCGAGCAGTTCGTCCACTTCCTGGACAGTCAGCGAACGTGGAAGTGACTTCCCGACCTGTGGAGACTTCAGCTGTTCGGTCGGGTCACCATCGACCATCCCCTCAGCCGAAAGGAAGCCATAGAACGACTTCACGGCCGCAACTTTGCGGGCCACGGTTGCATCCTTGTAGTGCGCTTCGGTTCGCAGGTGTTCGACGTAGCTGACGATCAGGTCATGCCGGATGGCCTCGATCGTCTTGCCCGGCGACTTGCTCTCGACGAAGGTCAGGAACTGCGAGAGATCATTCCGGTAGGCGGCGATGGTGTTGTTGGAAGCATTCTTTTCCACCGCCAAAAAATTCAAAAACTGTCCTATGCGCTCGTCCATAACGTCGCTTTACCTCGATGCATAACGGTCGTGGGTCTCAGGGGCGGCGCCATAATAGTCAGCCCCCGCCAGCCCTGTCCACGCCAAATTGGGCATTCTTTGTGAAGATCGTGCGAGATGGGGAGTTCCTCGCAGATATAACAACTCAGAATTTCACACACAGCCCAAGGGGCCGCTCCTGAAGGTGTCATAACGACATAGTACGTTCCGCTCCGATGATTTGCCACCCCATGTTTCTCGCAAAACCGCCCAGACTTACCGGGTGGTAAGCTTTCCACGATCCAGCAAGGGGGCCCCGATGGTTTCGTTCGAACTCACGGAAGAAGAACGTCTCGTCCAGCAGGTAGCGCGCGATTTCGCGAAGAAGGAAATCCGGCCAGTTGCCGCCTACTACGACGAACACGAAGAGGTGCCCTACGAGATCATCAAGAAGGCTGCAGCGGTCGGTTTCGGCGTTGCCCGCTCCGGCGGCATCCTCGATGGTGGAGCAAGTTCATCGCTCATCCCGAGCATTCTCAGCGAAGAGCTCGCCTGGGGCTGCGCCGGTATCGCGCTCGCGATCAACAGCTCCGGCCTGGCCGGCGCGGCGATCATGGCGACCGGCAGCCCCGAGCAGCGCGAGAAGTGGATGGCGGCGATCTCGTCGGACGCTGATGAGGTTCATCTCGGCGCCATGTGCCTTACCGAGCCCGACGCCGGCTCCGATGTCGCGAACATCCAGACTACCGCTACCCGCGATGGCGATGACTACATCCTCAACGGCGAGAAGCAGTTCATCACCAACGGGAACATCGCCGATGTGCACGTCGTGTTCGCTACAGAGGACAAATCCAAGGGCTGGGGCGGCATCGGCGCCTACGTGGTCCCTCGTGGTACGCCCGGTCTCGAAGAAGGGACGACCTGGAAGAAGATGGGCATTCGCGCAAGCCACACGGCCAACGTCGTCCTCAACGATTGCCGCATCCCGGCTGAGAACAAACTGGGTGCACCCTCCAAGCCCGGCGGTTCCACCGGCCCCGGCGCACTTGGCGCGCTGATGACGCTCGAACGCACCCGCCCGGTCGTCGGCGCTTACGCCCTCGGTATCGGTCGTGCCGCCTATGAGTACTCGCTCGACTATGCGAGGGATCGCGTCCAGTTCGGCCGCAGCATCATGAAGAACCAGGGCATCAGCTTCATGCTCGCCGATATGGCGATGGCCGTAGATTCCGCGCGGATGATGGTCTGGCGCGCCGCCTGGATGGCCGGCGCGAACGTTCCCTACCTCCAGGCCGAAGGATCCATGGCCAAGTGCTTCGCCAGCGATATGGCCATGAAGGTCACCGTCGATGCTCTCCAGGTCCTCGGCGGCCAGGGCTACATGCGCGACCACCCGGTCGAAAAATGGGTGCGCGACGCCAAGATCTTTCAGATCTTCGAAGGCACCAACCAGATCCAGCGGATGGTCATTGGCCGCGCCCTCGAAGCGCTGCCGAAAAAGGCCTGACCCGAGCCGCGTGCGGCCCTATTCGAGTACCCTGCCAGCCATGGCAGGCTCTGATGTTGACCTGCACGGCCGGATCTCTTGAGGTCTCCGCGAAACTGCGTCGAGTACCGGAAGCTACACCGTCTCCAGTTTTCCCTTCAGCGCCGCCAGGAAGCCCCCGGCTTCATACCCATCGAGCGCCCGGTGGTCGAAGCTCAGGCAGACATTCACCATAGAACGCACCGCGATCGCGTCGTCCGCCAGAACGACCGGCCGCTTCACCACCCGCTCCATGGTCACAATCGCCACCTGGGGCACATTCACGATCGGCTTCGATGCAATCGACCCGAACGATCCGGTGTTGTTTACCGTGAACGTGCCCAACTCGATGTCCTCGACGCGAAGCTTCCGCGTATGCGCCCGCTGCGAAAGATCAGCGATCCGTTTTGCCAGCCCGGCCACACTCAGGTCGCCGGCATCTTTCACCACCGGCGTCACCAGACCGTGTTCCGTCGCGACCGCAATCGAGAGGTTGAGCGCCCGGTATCGCCGGAGTTCGCCATCCTCCCAGCGGGCGTTCAACA
>JBATAT010000329.1:0-2557 GCA_049662005.1 Tepidiformaceae bacterium | reverse complement strand
GTCGCTGCGAGACCGCGCGACCGTCGTGGACATCGACGAGCGAGTGCCGGAACGCGACATCGACCGTCTCTTCCGGCGCATCGAAACCATGCCCAAGCCAGTGATCGCGGCGATTAATGGCCTGGCGATGGGCGGCGGATTCGAACTGACGCTGGCCTGCGACATCCGAGTGGCGGAAGAGGGCGACTACGAAGTGGGCCTGCCCGAAATCAAGGTCGGCATTCTTCCCGGAGCTGGTGGCACCCAAAAGCTGGCCCGGCTGGTGGGCACTGCCCGAGCGCTGGAGATGACGCTACGGGGCCGGACGGTCTCGCCGAAGGAAGCGTTCGAACTGGGCATCGTGCAGGAACTGACCCCGAGGGGTGAAGCGCTCGAACGAGCGCTGGCGATTGCCCGGGAGATGGCTTCAAAGTCTCCACGAGCGGCGGGGCACATCAAGAGGCTCGTTCGAATGGCGCGAGAGACACCACTGGACGAAGGACTGGCGCTTGAGCGAACGCTCTTCCTGGACCTGATGGTCTCGGATGAGGGGCACGACCTGATGGCGCGAATGCATGACGAAGACCTCGACATCCGCCGCGTCTGAGGCGGCCAGCTTTCGCCGAAAACTCGGCCCGTGGTACCGAAAGAACGGGCGCCACGAGTTGCCATGGCGGCTCACACGCGATCCCTACGCGGTGCTCGTCTCGGAAGTCATGCTCCAGCAGACCCAGGTCGAGCGGGTCATCCCGTATTACCGGGCATGGCTCCAACGGTGGCCGGATTTCGCGGTGCTCGCCTCGGTGCCTGCATCCGAAGTGATTCGAGCGTGGCGCGGGCTTGGCTATAACCGCCGCGCTCTGAACCTGCAGCGGCTTGCCGGGCTGGTGGTGGAGACCTATGGGGGCAACCTGCCAAATGACGCCAGGGAACTGCTGAACCTGCCGGGCGTGGGGAGCTACACGGCCTCGGCTGTGCGCTGCTTCGCGCGCGGGGAACCCGTTGCGGTGGCCGACACGAACATCGCGCGGGTGCTGGCCCGGGCGGTCCTGGGCGCGGCGAGCCAGCGCGACGTCCCGCCGGGCCGGATCAGGGAATCCGCGGCTGCGCTGGTGCCGGTACGGAACGCGCGTGACCACAACCTCGGGCTCATGGACCTCGGCGCCATGATCTGCCAGGCACGAGTGCCCCACTGCGAAGCCTGCCCTGTGAGAACCCTCTGCCGATGGAATACGGCCGGACGTCCAGACGAGACGAAACGCTCGCCGAGCCTCCCGAAATTCGAGACGACCGCCCGCTACGCACGTGGTCGAATCATCGACGCGTTGCGCGAGCACCCGGCTTCGGAGAGCGAACTCGCGTCGCGCCTTCCCGAATATCATCGGTCGCGCATCCAGCAGTACCTGCAGGGCCTCGCCCGGGACGGTCTTGCCTTCGAAACCGCCGAAGGCTGGTCGCTCCCGGAATCGTGACCCCGTGCTTCCTGGGCGCAGCTATACTCAGGCTATGCGAAGGCGTCTGCTGTCTTTGGCGTTGATCCTGGTGGGATTGGTCGCGGCGTGTGGGTCAGACAGCAATGCCGGCGCGGTCCATGTGATCAAGGTGAATGGGACGGTTGGGCCGATCATGGAGCGGTACATCGATCGCGCGCTCGGCGATGCCGAGAAGAGCGACGCAAAGGCGGCGGTGATCGAACTCGATACGCCGGGCGGGCTCAGCACTTCGATGCGCGAAATCGTGCAGCGGATAGAGGCGGCGAAGGTCCCGGTGATCGTTTATGTTTCACCGTCCGGTGGGCGGGCAGCGAGCGCGGGCACGTTCATCACGATGGCCGGGCACATCGCTGCTATGGCGCCGAATACGTCTATCGGCGCAGCATCGGCGATCAACTCCGATGGCAGTGATATCGATGGCACGCTGGGGCGGAAGGTCGAGAACGATGCGGTTGCATTCATTCGTGGGATTGCGCTGCTGCGGGGCCGCAACGCCGACTGGGCGGAAGACGCCGTCCGCAATGCTGTGGCAGTGGACCAGGCCGATGCGGTGAAGTTGAACGTGGTCGACTTTGTCGCGAACGATGTCGACGACCTGCTGCGCCAATCGGACGGGCGAACGATCGAACTTCAGCCGGGCGTGCCGATGGTGCTTTCTGGCCTGGAGACGGCGCCGCGAGAAAACGTTGAGATGACGATCTGGGAGCGGCTCCTGGACCTGATCGCAGACCCGACGGTCGCGTCGCTGCTGATCACGCTGGGTTTCCTTGGGATCATGATCGAGGTCTTTAGTCCCGGGTTGGGCCTGCCCGGGATCTCGGGCACGGTCGCCATCATGCTGGGCTTCCTCGGTTTCGGTGTTCTTCCGGTCGATACGGTGGGGTTGGTGCTCATGGGGCTCGGCCTGGCGCTGATCGCCGCCGAACTGTTCGTGCCCGGTGGAATTCTCGGCACTGGCGGCATCATCACGCTCGTTCTTGGCGGCATCATTGCGTTCCGCGATACGCCTGCAGAGTTGCGGCCACCGATGTGGCTGGTGATAGCACTGGGCCTGGCGCTGGTGATCAGCTTCGTTTTCGTCGGCG
>JBATAT010000328.1:0-2179 GCA_049662005.1 Tepidiformaceae bacterium | reverse complement strand
CGGCATAGCCGTGGGTCGCGAAGGTGAGTTCGCCCTTCGACGTCATTAGGGGGTTATCGGAGTGCGCAAAAGCGAAGAAGGCACGGTAGAGGATGCCGTGCGAGTCGAGCACGACGAGGCGGGGCTTACTGGCAGAGGGAGACGGCACGCGATGATTATAGAGCGGGACGGAAAGGTTTCAGGAGCCGGGGGCGGCGCGGTCCCCGGAAGCGCCGGGAGATAGCGCCCGATTTCTCTCTACTGCTTCACGAGCGTCCAACTCCACGAAACGGAACCGTCGTCTTCAGCGAGGACCGTCGATCCGGTGATGGTGTCGCCAATTGGCTGGGGTTGACCCTGGAAGGATGGTGAGTCATCGGCCGTTTGGGGAAAGGCGAACGCGGCAGGGAAAGAGAAAAGGTCGACGGATATTGGATTGTCGTCGCCATCGCGGCAAACCACAGTGTAGTGATCCTGCTTGAAGGAGTTCGACACGAACTCGTAGGTCATCGTCCCATCCTTTTCCGTGACCGTGAGCGACGCGGAACCCGGGTCGAGCAGGGTCGTGCCGGTCCTGGTTGCGGGTTCACAGTCATCGAGCGTCTGGGACCAATCGCTGGAGCCGAGCGTCATCTGGTAGACGTCCGTATGGGTGTCACCCTCACCCGGCGCGGGTAGTGCGATGTCGAAGCGGACGTTCAAGGTTCCGGTCGCGACTCTGCCTTCAACGTCCCATTGCGTGTGGATCTGACCGACCCAGGATCCTTTGGAATGCCATTCGACCTGCCAGAGGATGTCGGCGGTCTTCGGAGTGACCACGTCACTCACGGGCCCAAACATATTTCCGAGGCTCGAAAGGTAGTAGGCGGTCGCTTCGACGCGGCCCTTTTCACTCGCGAGCGGGCCGGTGTAGGGAGCCTTTTCTTGCTTGGGCTGGAAGAGGAGGGTGGCGATGCCATCGTCCCCTGTTTGCTGGCAGGCCACGCCACAGGTAACGGAGCCGTGAGATTCGAGAGCACCCGTGTCCCATTCCACTTTCACGCCGGGGATGGGGCCTTGCTGGGGGAACGTCAGGCCGGCGAGCCACCCACAATCAACCTCCTTCTGCGGGACTTCGTCGAGCATTCGAACGCGGACCTGAAATTGCAGTTGCTTTCCAGCTTCTTCGTGTCCGTAGTGGGTCTTGAGGTTATCGGAGAGTGCCTCGACATCGACACCGTAGGCGAGACCGGCGCCATGGAAGGCATCGAGTGGCAGCGTAATCGCCTTGATCACTGTGCCAGCGACTTCGACGAAGCCAGCCGCGAAGTTGCCGAGGCCGCGGACCGCCTTCGGACCGGCGAAGTTGCCGCAATTGGCCGCGGCGGTAACCGACGTTTGGCGGAGGATCCCGCGTGACTGCGCGGCGAGGTTAGAGGTCGCAGCGACCTGCTCGCTAACGCGCGGCATCGTGATGAGGAAATCATCCAGTATGACGGCCCGCTGGACCGCATCGAGATTCATCGCCGATGTGTCGGACGACGCGACTGCGAGGTCGTCGGGCGGCGAATGCTTGAGGCCCAATTGTCGTACGAGTTCGGGCTCGAACGAGCCGGGAGCGGTGGGGTTGTTCGCGGCCGCATCGATTGCACGGGACACGGCCGTGCGGACCTGGGCAGCAGTAACGGTCGCGTTGTCCGCAAGGAGGCCGTCGATGTTGAGGAACGCGGCGATGTCATCGAACGACCAACGTTCACCCCGGTCGAACGAGGCCGCCATGATCTGGGTTTCCTGCTGATAGTAGTAGAAGTCCTGGGCAGATTTTTCGGCGCCACCCACGACCTGGGTGCCGTTCGAGTTGTACACGCCGATCCCGAGTGTCCCAAAGATATCGTTGATGGCGGATTCCCTGGCCTGGGCTGTGCCCGCATCTGTAAGCCTGGTCACCGCGTCGCTGGCGCTCGAATCCCCGGGAATGGTCGCCGGGCCGGCGACCGAATCGCCTGCGAGCATGGGAGCGACCTGCCGATACTTCATCGTTGGGCCATCGGCGCTTCCCGGAGAAACCGGGACGACTGCAATCGCCGCAGCGAGCACGCCAAGACCCGCGAGTGCCACGAACTGCCCAAACCAGCGCGTCATCGAAATCCCGCCTTTTAGCCGAGCGGCCATGGTTTCAATGTACTAAACAGTTCTGGTTACATGAATACTTGGCCTTTGC
>JBATAT010000327.1:0-3058 GCA_049662005.1 Tepidiformaceae bacterium | reverse complement strand
CCGGGCGCGACATCGATTCGATACCGCCAGCGACCACGAGGTCTTGCTGGCCCGAAAGCACACCCATCGCGGCCATGTTCACGGCCTGCTGGGCCGAACCGCAGAAGCGATGGAGCGTCACGCCCGGCACGGTAATCGGCCAGCCGGCATCGAGCGTCGCCATGCGGGCGATGTCCATCGAGTGGTCGCCGACACCGGAGCCGTTGCCCATCACGACATCTTCCACGTCCTTGGGGTCGAAGCCGGCATGTTCCTGGAGCGCGTTGAGCACCTGCGCGAGAATGCGCTGCGGGTGGATGTGGCTGAGGCCCCCAACCCCCTGCTTGCCGCCGCCGCGCGGCGACCGGACGCCATCGATAATCCAGGCTTCAGACATGGTGTTACTCCAATAGGTGGTGCGTTGCGCGAAGGGTACACCAAACGTCTGGAGTCGCGGGCTCGGCGAGCTGAATTGACAATTGATGATTTTCGATTTGCGCGGGGCCCAGCCACCGGGGAGGGCACAGGTTTACTTCCAAACGGTGGAAAAACGGCATCCGGATGTGGCATAGCTCTGCTTGACCCTCCGGCGGGCGTGCGGCCGATGCGGATTCCTGGGGGGCTGAGGTTGATGTGTTGCAGGGAATTGTTGAGCCGAAGGAGTTGCTGCGGCAGCTCGGGGAGCGCCACGTTTCGTTCCTGACGGGAACCCAAGGGCGTATCCTGGCGTTTGTAGAAGAGGGTTACACAACGAGGAGGTGAAACTACAGGCTGGTTCATCAATCATGCCTCTCATCAGGCCGGAACGTACAACAATTATGAATACGCCTTTCGAATCGCCGATGTGGAATTCAAGAACTGGGTGTTTTGCAACCCCTTCGCCGCTACCTATGCCAAATTTGAGCCGCAATCAATCTACGGGTACAAGTCGGGATATTTGGCGGGAGAAGAAGTATGGAGATCGAAAAGCGGTGATTGCTTCGTCATTTCTCTGGTATCCCGGGATCACTCTTCGAAGAAACAGCAACTGAGCTGAAATCGGGGGCTCGTTCGTCGGGGTGAAAGATCTTGTGGTTCGGCTTGGAGGCGTGCTCGCCGGAGGGATGTTTGCTTTGGTGTCCGTCCTCGCTGTCGGAAGCAGTAGCGAGCCGGTTCTCACTGCGTTTATCGTAGCGATCCCGCTTCTGTCTGCTGCGATCTTCGCTTGGACTATCCTTGAAGATCGCCAATTGAAATTGCGGCGCCTCGGGTTTGCGGGGATGGTGGTTGGGACAATCCCACTTGTCAGCTTTGCGTTCGTAGTGGTGCCGTTACTTCTGGTTGCGCTGCCATGCTTGTGGCTTCGGCCAGCTGCGGGGGCACAGACACCATAGAAATCCAGGTCATCAGTCGACGATCTGCGCACATCGTGCTGTTAGCCGTGAAAACAACGTTTATCGCGGCTAACGCCGCGTGTGGCGGGGGCAAGGCTCGCTCCATGTGGACGGATGCAAGGTCAACCGAGACAACCCTGAATGCGAAGTCAGCCGTAACGGCCCGTTTGGCGAAATTACCATGAGATCCAGATTCATTCCGGCATTCACTCCCCTAGGAAGAGAGCGGGCCACCCTTGGATGGGATACCTGCTATTCAGATTGGAGAGGCGGTTACCCGTCGTACTGGTTTGAAATGTGGACGCCGTGGTCATACGATTACTCGACGGTCACGGCCATGAACTCCACTTACTACGACGATCACGCGGTTCCGCTGTTTGTGTGGAGTGATCAGGACGCTTACAACGACTGGTAGCCAGGCTGGCAGCGCGGATGGGGCAATGTTCGGGCTGACCTGACTTACGGCTGGCCGTTCGCGATGGACATCGGGCACCTCCATCTGAATGCGATGGTGGATGCGTGGGGTAACTGTGCTCCGGGTGCCGACTTCGATTGGTTCTAGGAGAACGCATGAGCTCTGCCCGCCTGCCGCTCTTCGCAAGATTCGCAGTCCTCGCTGCGGGGATCGTCGTTCTTATCTACGCGCTGGTTTTTGCGGCGCTCCTGTTGGACGGCCAATCAGTGAGTGCGACCTCTGCGCTCTTCCAAGTGGCAGTACAGGCGCCGGGGATCGGCTTGTTATCCGGCTCCATCGCATGGGTTGTCAAGCGGCTTTGGTAATGCTTGCGGATTGCCTTATCGCAGTTGAAGCATCTCCGCGAAGTTGAACGATAACCGCTTAGGACATGAGGCGCTGAGTTCAAAGCGTCTCCAGGCCACGATCGGTGGCAGGACTGTGACGCCGTGGGTCGCCGTGGGACCGATCCCGCGTCCCTACCCCAGCCGTGCCCCCGCCGCTACCCCGGCCGCTCGCGCCCACTCGACCACGCCCGAAGAGTTCCCGGCGTGATGGACGTGGTTCATCTGCTTCACCTGCGGGTACACGGCCATGCAGATCTCGTCGTAGGTGCGCGTGTCGTTCGGCGGAGTCATCACGCCCATCTTCGCGAATGACGGGTTGAGCGTGGCCAGGCTCTCCATCGTCGTTCCCGGGCGCGGGTGCTCGTCGTGGTCCAGAGCGAGCGTGCCGTCATCGTTATAAATGGGCACGACACTGCGCTTGAAGCGGCCCGCGTCGATTGCTGCGGCGGCGCGCCGCTGGCTTTCGACCCCGACCGCGTCGCATTGCTCACGCGTGAAGCCCTCGATCGTGGCGATGAGGTCGGCCGAGATGCCCTGGGGCACGAGCGGGTACTGCTCGTAGAGGTGGGCGTTGTTCGCGGTGAAGCCATCGACGCTCAGGTTCGCCGGGCGCGACATCGATTCGATACCGCCGGCCACCACGAGGTCTTGCTGGCCCGAAAGCACACCCATCGCGGCCATGTTCACGGCCTGCTGGGCCGAACCGCAGAAGCGATGGAGCGTGACGCCCGGGACGGTAATCGGCCAACCGGCATCGAGCGTCGCCATGCGGGCGATGTCCATCGAGTGGTCGCCAACGCCGGAGCCGTTGCCCATGACGACATCTTCCACGTCCTTGGGGTCGAATCCCGCATGTTCCTGGAGGGCGTTGAGCACCTGCGCGAGGATGCGCTGCGGGTGGATGT
>JBATAT010000326.1:0-2804 GCA_049662005.1 Tepidiformaceae bacterium | reverse complement strand
AGGAACGAGGCGAAGCTCGCGACGAAGGCCGTCTTGCCGGCAGCTGCGTAGCCGGCGGCAATACCGATCATGTTCGCTTCGGCAATACCGACCGAGCGCCAGCGATCGGGGTATTTGTCGCCGAACTGGTAGCCCATCGTTGACGCCGAAAGGTCGGCATCGAGGGCCACGATGTCAATGCCCTGCTCGACAAGTTCGACGAGGGCGACGGGGTAGGCTTCGCGAGTGGCTGCAGCGGGCGCGGCGGTCGTCAATTCAGTCCCCCGGCGATTTCGGCAAGGGCCTGGGCGAGCTGGTCTTTCGTTGGTGCTTTCCCGTGGAAGCCGGGGTTGTTCTCCATAAAGCTAACTCCCTTGCCCTTGATGGTGTGGGCGACGATGATTCGCGGCTTGTCGTGCGGGCGTTCTGCGTCAGCCATCGCTTGATCGACGGCGGCCATGTCGTGGCCATCACATTCGATGACGTGCCAGCCGAAGCCGCGCCACATTTCGGGCGGGTTGATTTTCATGATGTCGGCGCCAAACCCGTCGTTCTGGATACCGTTGCGGTCGACCATGGCGATGATGCGGTCGCCGAGATCGAAGTGGACGACTGCCTGGGCGGCTTCCCAGACCTGGCCTTCGTTCAGCTCGCCATCGCCCATGAGCACCCAGTTGCGGAAGTCTCGATTATCAAGGCGGCCAGCGAGCGCGTGGCCGATCGCGAAGGAGAGGCCCTGTCCGAGCGAGCCGCTGGACATTTCGATGCCGGGAGCCGCGCCCATCGACGGGTGGCCCTGGAGGGGGCTGCCAAGCGTGCGGAACTTCGCGAGGAGTTCGGTGCCGAAGTAGCCACGCTCGGCGAGGATGCTATAGAGGAACGGCGTGGCGTGGCCCTTGGAGAGGATGAAGCGATCGCGGTCTGGCCATTCGGGACGGGCCGGGTCGCAGCGGAGATGGTTCCAGAGGAGAGCGACGCCGAGTTCGACGGACGAGAGTGAACCGCCGGGGTGGCCGCTCTGGGCCTGGTAGACCATCTCGACGATGTGCTTGCGGACGCGGTTGGCAACGTCCGTGAGTTCGGCGATCGGAGTAGGTGCGAGTGTGGTGGGCATCGGGGCTAAGGATAGGGTCGGGGAGGCTGTCGAGCGACGTGATTGGGGACCGAAGGAACACGATTCACGCTTTTGGCCGCGTTATGTGAGGCAATTAGCCAACGAGCGATGAGTGGAAGGTCAAGGGAAGATGTCAGCGCAGGATTGGCTGGCGTGGGCCCAGTAGGCGCGTTCGGGTTCGAGCGAGGTGATCGACTGCAGAGCGGCAGGTAGACCGCGGATCCACGCGTGCCATCCTTCGGCTTGCCACGAGTAGAGCGCATCGATGCAGTGCAGGCGTTCGGCCACGGGTTCGACTCGGCCGGCGGGAAGCACGACCAGGTTCCACCCGGGTTCGATGAGAACGACGAGTTCGGGGACAGCTGTCGGGTTCTGCGTGGGCGATGGAATCGGGCCGGAGGGGGTCGGCGTGGCCGTTGGTGCGGGAGCGAGGGGGTAGATCGATGCGAGGCCCTGCGCGTCATCGGGCGCGAGCTTCCGGAGTTTGCCCCGGTACTGGAAGTACATGACAGCGGCCGCTTCGGCATCGCTGCAGGGGCCGAAAGGGACCGGGCAGGAGTGTTCGAGGCCGGCCATGTGCCCGAGTTCATGGAGGATCACGGTTCGCCAATCGACCCTGTCGCCAACGCCGAGTTGGTCCGCGGCGGCCGGGTTGCTGTTGAGCAGCATGTCGACTTCGTGGGCAGATTGCCTGGAGGTTACCCCGAGGACGCAACCCTGTTCGCAGGGGAGGGCGGCCCAGGAGATGACATTCTCCCCGTCCGGGCCGGATTCGAGGATGGAGGCGACGTTGTTGGTCACACCGGCGTAGTGGAAGCGAAAGGAGGAATCCGGCACCGACGACCACGCCTGTAAGCCAGCGATGATAGCAGATGGACCGACGGCAGCCGGCGCTCCGGTTGGGTTGTAGGCGACCTCAACCGGGATTTCGGACAAATCCCATGACCAGGACCAGGGCAACCACGCCGCGGACACGCCGGTGGGGTTCGAATCGTTGGGGCTGGTTCCGAGGGCTCGTTCCCCAGTGAGGGATTCGGCGAGGGCGCGCGCCCGGATCTCGGAGCCGGCCTGGATTTCGAAACCGAGGAGCAGCGGCCCTTCGTCGGGCCGGTGGATGGCGACTTCGATATGGTGCACCGCACTGTCAGTACCGCCCGAAGCAGCGAAGGCCGGCATTGTCAGGGCGAACGCGACGGACGCGAACGCGATTGCGATCCAGAAACGTGGGTGACGTTCACGCACGGTCGAGTCCCCTCATCGGTCTGGTTGCACGCGACAGCCTCGCAGGGTCGGCCATGTCGTGCGAGAAACTATGGCTGGAAAGGTACCTGCGCGGAACCGGTTGCGATGAACCAGTAGGCGCCGCCCTTTTTCAGCGCGAGGAGATTGTTCACGTACGCGGGAGCACCGGGGATGAAGCGTACCCAATCGCCCGTGGCAGGATTGAACGAGGAGACGACCTTCAGATTCGGGACGTTCGCAAGCGCGGCGGCGGCGGGGAGGTCTCCGCCCGGCCATGCCATGAAGTTCGCTCCCGGCACTAACGGGAGTGATGGTGCGTTTGGATTCGGGGTCGCGGTCGCTGCCGGCTTCGGGGTGCTCGTCGCCGGAACCGGCGTGAAGGTCGCGGTGGGGCTCGCCGGGTTGCCCGGGGTCGGCGATTTCGTTGGGGTGCTCGTCGGCAACGGGGGTGGCGTTGGGTTGCCGCCCT
>JBATAT010000325.1:0-3259 GCA_049662005.1 Tepidiformaceae bacterium | reverse complement strand
ATCGAGACACGCCTTCGCCGCGCCCTCAGCACACGGGTGAAAGTCGAGCCGCAGAAAAAGGGTGCGAAGATCGTCATCGAGTGTTACAGCACAGAGGAGTTCGAGAACGTTGTGAGCTCGCTCCTCGGGGAGTACCAATGAGCCACGAAGCACGCTTGAAAGAACTCGGGATCGAACTGCCAGCGGTGCCGAAGCCAGCGGGGTTGTATGCCCCGTGCGTCCGTTCGGGCAATCAGCTGTTTGTTTCGGGGCAGGTGCCAATGAAGGACGGTGCGCCCGCTCTCGTAGGGAAACTGGGCGCTGAAGTGACGATCGAACAGGCCGCTCCCCTCGCCCGCCAGTGCGCGCTCCAGGCGCTCGCCATCGTCCGGCAGGAAGTGGGTTCGCTCGACAACATCACGAAGGTCATCCGTGTCGGGGGGTTCGTTGCCAGTGCCGCCGGGTTTACCGACCACCCGAGGGTGATCAACGGTGCTTCCCAGGTGTTGCTCGATGTGTTCGGCGAAGCGGGCCGCCATGCGCGCATCGCTGTGGGCCTTGCCGAATTGCCGTCTGGTGTCCCTGTGGAAATCGAGTTCCTTTTCGAAGTCGCCTGAGCCTGCAGCGCCGGCGCTTAACCAGGCGTGTTGGCCGGCTCGATGACTGCCGACATGCTGCCCTTCGATTGGGGCATCGCCGGGTCGGCTCCGTACGCGTGAATTTGATCCTGCTTGAGTTTTACCTC
Organism: Tepidiformaceae bacterium; assembly: GCA_049662005.1. Lineage (GTDB taxonomy): Bacteria > Chloroflexota > Dehalococcoidia > Tepidiformales > Tepidiformaceae > Amarobacter. Next base: position 2,535 of record JBATAT010000325.1, on the reverse strand, counting down.
TTCGAGGCCGGCAGTCATGAGGATTGCGCGGCCATCCTGATCAACAACACAGGCGATGGCGAATCCCTTCTCCGGGGCATAGCCGAAGACGCTTCCGAGCATGGCAACCACGTACTGGTAGGTGTGCTCGTTGTCATCGAGAAGGATGAGATGGTACGGAGGGGCAACTTCGGAATCGCTCTCCTCGATTACGCGTGTCGATGGAACGGGAAGCGTCATGGATGTTCGATTCTAGCGATTCCGGTGGCGTGCGAACAGCGTTTGGGTACTTCGAACCGGACGCGGAGGCGGCGTGCCACACTGGGGCATCACTCGTCGATGCGCCGCCATTTTCGCAGGCTTGCCATCTCGCGGGCGGGCGTGAGGCGGCTGCCGACCTCCGTATACGACACCTCGGCAACGTAAACGTCGCCTCGCGAATCGACGGCGATGCTGTGGGGCCAGAGGAACTGGCCAGCGCGCTCGCCCGGAAGCGGTGCCCCGAAGCGGCCCTGGAGTTCGCCCGAGCGGTTGTAGATCGAAACCCGGTGGCCGAGATTCGGGACCCCGAACTGGACCGCTGGGGGGCCCTGTTCGGCCACGTAGATGTTCCTGTCGCTACCGCGCCCGCGGGTGACCGCGACCGCATGGTGGACGTGCCATTCGGTACGAAATTCGCCTTCGAGGGAGAACACCTGGACGCGGTGGTTTTCGCGGTCAGCGACGATGACACCGTCATCGCCAAACATCGAGATATTGTGCGGCAGGCTGAACTGCCCCGGGTCGGTGCCCGGGCCACCCCACGAACGCAACAGGTGTCCGTCGCGGTCGAAGTGGTGGATGTGGGAGTTTCGATAGCCGTCGGAGACGTAGATATCGCCGTTGGCGGGGTTTACGGTGAGGTCGGTCGGCCGGTTGAATGGCATCCCGCCGTGCGCTGGCGAGGCCTCGCCCGTGCCGAGGCGCATCAACTCCTTGCCGGTGCGATCGGTTTTTGTGGCCGTGTGGCCGAGGACATCGACCAGCCAGAGGTTGTCCTCGTGGTCGGTGCGGATGGAGTGGGCGCGCAGCCAGCGATTGCCGGGCCACGATTGGATGGCGTTTCCGTAGGCATCGGTGATGAGTTCGGTACCGGAACCGGGATCGTCGTTGCCCCACATATCGAGGACGTTGCCTTCGGGGTCGAAAACAAGGACCGGCATGTTTCCGCGATTGAAAACGTAGACGCGGTCGGCCGAATCCACGGCGACGGAGGTGGCTTCCTGGAGCCAGATGCCGTGGGGGATCTTCCCCCAGAAGGGGACCGGTTCGTAGCGAGCGGACATGTGGGCCTCCGGGAGCGTGGAAGTTCGGGGGCGATGCTGGCACCCCGGCGAGGGGGAGGCAAATGTTGCGCGGGGCGCCGGTCATTCAGGGGCGAGTTTGGGTTCTTCGTTCGGAGCGCGGCCCCACTTTTCTTTCGGCCACCAGCTGCCCAGCGCCTTGCCGATAATGTCGTCTTCATCGACGAGCCCGAACGAGCGGCTATCGGCGCTGTTGTTCCGGTTGTCCCCCATCACGAAGTAGAAGCCGCGCGGGATCTCGATGGGTTCGAGCTCTCCCCTCCAGGGTTCCAGGATGTAGGGCTCGATGAGTTCACGGCCATCAATGTAGACCACCCCGTTCCGGATTTCGAAGCGGTCGCCCGGCACTCCAATCACTCGTTTAACGAGGTCGCGGTCGGCGCGTTGGCGCGGGTTGAGGATGATGATGTCGCCCCGCTGTGGCCCGTGAAACACGTGGCGAACATCGGGCGGGCCTGGATCCCAGAATGGCACCCAGTCGGCGAACTTCGAGAGATTGACCTTCGAGTAGACGAGTGAGTTCACAAGCAGGAATTCGCCGTTTTCGAGAGAAGGGTCCATCGAATCGCCCTCGACCCGGTAGTGCTGGATGCTGGCGCGGACGGAGAGGAAGACGAGGATGGCGAGGAGCGACGTCTCGACGATTTCACGGATCAGGCTGGAAGCACGAGCAACGGGGATGGGGGCGGTCGCGACGGGCTCTTCGGGTTCGTTCGCGCCTGCCCCCAGCGGCGCCGGTTCGGGGTACAGGAACGCTCCTGGGAGAGCGGAATCGCTGCGTCCCCGGGCGCCGTGTTGTGGCGCCCAGCGGCGGTCGGCGCGGAAAACGGTGTCGAATACGGGTGCTGTTGGGGCATCGGAGGAGTCCGTGCCGTCGGGCAACCAGTGGCCCTCGGGGTCGACGATCTCGTCGTCGTTGGGGTCGCCTTGATCGGGCACCTGCGGCCACTCCAGCCGCTTCATCGGTTCCGGCGAATCACCCATTGCCGCATTAGCGCACACCTGTAGTAATCGGTCACGCGTTGTGTAAGAAACATGTGTGAACTCAGAGCCGCGCCAGGCAGCCGATGTGGCTCCGGCACGGGGTACGCCAGACGACCACACAAACCCAAGGCGCGACTGACAGGAGCGCTACAATTCCGGCGAACGACGGACGGTGCCCCGTGGGTATGCGGTCGGCGGTGCTGATCCGTCGACGGCTGAGGTGGTTTGG
>JBATAT010000324.1:0-4917 GCA_049662005.1 Tepidiformaceae bacterium | reverse complement strand
GCCATCCTGCGGGTTCACACCTCGAACTTCCAGGTGGTTGGCTTCACAACCGAGCCGAGGGCGGAAGAGTTGGCAGCGGTGGCGACCCGCCACGGCGTTCGGTTGTTCGACGACCTGGGGAGCGGTTGCCTCGTGGATACCGTGAAGTTCGGTCTCGCGCATGAACCGACGGTGCAGGAGAGCCTGCGAGCCGGCGTGGACCTCGCGATGTTTAGTGGCGACAAGCTCCTCGGTGGGCCGCAGGCGGGGATCATCGTTGGCGATGCCGAGCTCATCGAAACACTTCGCCGGCATCCGCTTGCTCGCGCGCTGCGCCTCGACAAGTTCACGATCGCGGCGCTAAACGCCACCCTGCATTCGTACGTTATGCAGCGCGAGGGCCAGGAGATCCCGATCTGGCGGATGCTGGGCCAGGGCGGAGACTTGATTCGCCGGCGCGCACGAAGCTGGGCGAAAGCTGCTGGAGACGCCGGCACTATCCGTGCCTCGACGACGATGGTCGGTGGCGGTTCGTTACCGGGCCAGGGTGTCGCCACGTGGTGCACAACACTGCGAGCACCCCGCGGGGCCGAGCATCTCGCTGCACGTCTGCGGGCATGTCCCGTGCCCGTCATCGGCCGGATTGAACACGAATCCGTCCTGCTCGACCCGCGAACGGTGGATCCGGGCGACGACCGGGCCGTCCGGAACTCGATTACGAATGCGTTAACGCAGGATGGATAATCGCCTAACGGCGTGCCGCCAATCACACCGCAAGATTGACCGTGAAGCTTCGGCCAGACTATAGTCCGTCGAAAGTTACGGATTTCACAACCACCCCGCCATGAGCCTCGAAATCCCCGAAGTAGTCATCAATCGCCTCCCGGTTTATGCGCGAGCATTAGCCGAGTTGTCGATGCGCGGGGAAACGGTGGTCAGTTCCCAGGCACTTGGTGAACTGCTGGATGTGACGCCAGCACAAATTCGCAAAGACCTGAGCTACTTCGGCCGGTTCGGGAAGCAGGGCCGTGGCTACAACGTCAACAGCTTGCTCACGAAATTGCGAGAGATCCTCGGGATCGACCGCCAGTGGCGGCTCATCCTCGTTGGCGTCGGCCGCCTGGGCGAGGCTATCGCCGAGTACGGTGGGTTTGGGCCGCAGGGGTTCGAAATCGTGGCCGCATTCGATGCGAACGAAGCGGTCGTCGGGCGCGAAATCGGTCATGTCAGGGTCAAGCAGATTGACGAACTGGAAACGTTCCTCCAGACAACTCGCGTCGACATCGGCATCGTCGCGGTCCCGGCGGCGGCGGCGCAATCGGTCGTCGACAAGCTGGTGGCAGCAGGCATCCGGGCAATCCTGAACTACGCACCAATCACGGCGCATGTCCCCCGGGACATCTCCATCCGCCACATCGACCCGGTGCTGGCGATGCAGAGCATGACCTTCTACATCAAGCGGGCAGAACCGGGGGCGAAGGAGGGGATTTCGAAGGTGGACGCGGTGGCTCGGCGCGGGCCGCGTTTCGGGCGTTAGGAGTCCTGGGCGTTGAAGACGCGGGCGGCGAAGGCGAGTGGTGCCAGGGTCCAGGCGAGCACCCCTGCGCTGAGCAGGACCATGCTCATCGAGCGGCCGATTTCGTCGGTGAGGTAGGCGCCGAGCGGCCCGAGTACCTGCAGGTCTGGTTCGAGGCTCATAACGGCGAGCAAGCGGACGGCTTCGACCGGGTTGCCCAGCGCGGCGAGAGTCAGCGTTTGGCCCGAGGAAGACACCCAGAGCGCCAGCGAAATTGCACCAAGGTCGTAGAACAGGACGACGACGAACCAGACCATGACGGCGAGCGCAAGGGCTTTCACGCGGCTATTCGAGAGTACCGAAATCAGCATGCCGAGACTCAACATGGAGCTTGCAAGCACCGCCGAGAGGACGACGAAGAGGGCATAGTGGCCGATATCGGTGAGCGGGTTGACGAGCGCCATGAGAAGGCCGGCACCGCCAAAGCCAAGGGCGAGCGCGAGCCAAACGGCGATCGTCAGGCCGACATATTTGCCGACGAACAGTTCGACGGGGGTGATGGGCTGGGAAAGCAGCGTTGAGAGCGTGCCGCGTTCCCGTTCGCCCGAGATGGAGGCGGCACCGAGCACGAGGGCAAGGAGCGGGACGAGCAACAGGCAGAGGTTAATCAGCCCGGCAGTCGTGCGGTTAAAGCCCTGGCTGCCCGCTTCGCCACTGTTGCCCTGGACGAACGAGAGCATGAGAGCTAGGAGGGCGAAGGTAAGAGCGAAACTCACGAGCCAACGGCTTTCGAGCGCGTCACGAAGCTCTTTGTTCATGATCGTACGGATTCCGCGCATCAGGCGTTCCTTTCCGCGGGCGCCAGGTCGGCAGTTGATTCGAGCGGTACTTCTTCGACGCGGAAGTCGAGGATGCGCACGCCAGCATGGATGAGCGCTTCGACGAGGCGGGCTTTATCGGCTGCTGCACAGCGCAGAATCACCCAGTCGCCGCGGGTGGTTGCGGGGCCGTGGGCTGCGAACTGTTCGATGATGGGCATAGCCGCCGAATTGCAGCCGCCGAGCCGCAGGTAGAGGCGGCTTTCGGTTGCGAGGCTGGAACCCATTTCGCGGGCATCGCCGTGGAACGAGACCCTGCCAGCTTCGAGTGCGAGCACATGGTCGGCGATGTAGGGAACGTCCTCGAGCCAGTGGGTGGAGAGGACGACGGCCCTGCCGAGTTCGCGCTGGCGGACGATGATTTCGCGGAGTTCGAGGCGGGCGGAGACATCGAGTCCGGATGCCGGCTCATCGAGGATCACGAGGCGGGGGTCGCCAAGCTGGGCGACGGCGAGTCCGAGGCGCTGGCGCATGCCACCGGAGAGTTCGCTAACGCGCTTTTCGGCGTGCTCGCTGAGTCCAACGGCCTCGACCAGGTCTCGTGCCTGCTCGTGGCTGCTGCCCTTGAGGTCGGCATAGAACACCGCCGTCTCGCGAACGCGAAGGTCGTCGTGAAAGGCGGGGTTCTGAGGGAGGTAGCCGATCAGCTGGCGGGCGGCTTTCGCGTTTCGGCCGACTTCGACGCCACCGACGGTGATGCTGCCCTTGAAACGGACGAGGCCGACGGCGCACTTGAGGAGGGTCGACTTGCCAGCGCCATTCGTGCCGATGACGGCGAGGACTTCGCCTTCAGCGAGTTCGACGGAGACACCATCGAGGGCACGCAGCTGCCCGTACTGCTTGGCGACGTTGGAGACCTTCAGCACTACGACCACCTGCCAAAACGGTTCGAGGCGCGACGCATGGCCACGAGTGGAACCGCGAGCAGCACGAGGGCGGCGGCGGCGGCGGCGAACCGCGTGTCCCAGCCCGATCGGTGCGAGAGCGTTACGGAGGGTGACATGAGCGGATGCTGGTCGATCAGCCGCGGGGTTGGTTTGAACGCCGGGAACATGCTCCCGGCGAGGTCGAGTGCAGTGCGGGCGGGGGTGAACGCGAAGGTCTTCAGCGCCTGGTTCTCCTGGACGAGGGCGTCGTAGCTCCCATCGTATTCGAACGGAATATCGCCGACGCCATCGCCGTTGGCGTCGTAACCCTGGTAGTCGTCCCAGTAGTTTCCGCGCCCGTCGAGGGACCACTTGTTCTTTTGTTGCTGGCTGCCGCCGCGCGAGACCACCTGCTCGAGGTTGCCGGTGAAGGTGTTCTCAGTGAAGGTTGCCGCGGTCGTCGTGGTGAGCTCGAGTCCGGCCTGGTTGAACGCGATCAGGTTTCGCTGGAGCGTCACGAAGGAAGCGGGCGAACTTGGAGCGCCTTCCATCGTGACGCCGAGCCGGTTGTGGTGAATGAAATTGTCAGTCATGAGAACGGCGTCCACATCCTTGAAGAGCAGCCCGTAGCCGGAGGCGGCTGATTTGTTGTAGGCGAATTCGTTTCCGCTGAAGGTGATGCCCACGGAGTACATCAGCACCCCACCGGCGATGTTGTCCCGGAAGGTGTTGTTGTGGAACTCATTGCCATCGGAGTACATGTAGTGGATGCCGTAGCGGGACCTGGTCACGCGGTTATGCTCGATCGTGTTGCGGGTGGAAAAGCCGACAAAGAAGCCATCCTTCACGCTCTCGATGGTGTTATCGACGACCAAGTTGTCGCTGGTGTGCCAGAGGTAGATTCCATGGCCGCGCCGTTCCGAACCGAAATGGACAATGCTCGAAATTGCGTTGTTGCGAACGATGTGACCGCCGCTATCCTGCAATTCGATGCCGTAGAGCACGTTCTGAATCCGGTTACCTTCGATGCGGGATTCGTTCGCGGTCACGCGGATGCCGGCAGGTTCATCGGAGACGTCGGTCGATGACCCCTGGATGACGAAGCCGCGGATCGTCACATTCGTGGCGTTGACGCGGATGACATCCCCTTTGCCGCCGGCATCGATGACCGGCCAGCCTTCACCTTCGAGCGTGATTGGTTTCTCGATAACGAGGTGCTCGTTATAGGTTCCGGCGGGAACCTTGATGGTGTCGCCCGGTTGGGCGCGGTCGATGAGTTCGTTGACGCTTGCCGCGGGCGCGCTGCTGCCGTGGGCCGTGGGGCCGCCGAGGCCGGCCATCAGGGCCACCGCTGCGAACAGCACGAGGCGTTTCATTTCGCGGGCTCTTCTTCGGTGTTGTTCCAGCTTTCCCAGAGGAAGCGGGCGAGCCATGGACCAGCGGCAAGGAGCAGCCCGGCCAGCGCCATCAGCCAGAAGCCAGAAGCCACCATCGCATCGGAGTTGAAGTTCATCACGGTGGTCGAACCAAGGACGCGCGGTGTGAACTCGGCAACCTTGATTGGGGCGTCGGGATTGAGGTCGTGGCCGTAGCTGTAGAGCCACCACTGCGTGTCGATGAGCAGAGTTACGGGAATCGCCCAGACGGCGAGGGCGAGGAGCGCGCGAAGGCGCCAGTT
>JBATAT010000323.1:0-5574 GCA_049662005.1 Tepidiformaceae bacterium | reverse complement strand
ATGTAACGGGTCGCTTGCTCGCTGAGTACACCGACGTACTACTTCGCCCGTCAGTTCAGCCGCGCCATCGACTGCCGGACGACGCTGTCGGCCATCTCGTTGATTCCATCCGTAGACGTTCCCTGACGCTCATGCCGCCGAAGGCCATCGTACAGGCGCCGGACCCTGGCGATCAGCACCTGTGGGACCTCTTGGCAGGTTATCCCGAAGTCGTCCTCGTCACAGGGGATCCCTTGCTCCTTGCAAGCACCGACTTCCCCCGCCGCATCTATTCGCCGCGCCAGTTCGTCGAGCAGTTCCTGGATCCACCGCAGCCTGTCTGATGCCGGCCGGGCGGCACACCTATTCTGCCTTTTTCGCCCCTTCGATCGTGACGCCCGTCTTCGCCAGCCGCTCCTTGTTCTTTTCCAGGAACCCCGCCCACCATGCCGGGAACTTCGATTCCAGCGAGTCACCTGCCCGCCGTACTTCGAGCACCCGATCCAGTTCGGCGTTGACGGCGGTGCGAAGGTCGTCCAGCGTCCCGTTGTTTTTGTAGACCCAGTCCGCACCGGGCGCGCGAATTTCGAGTGGAACCATGCTCGCCAACCGTTGATTCGCTTCTTCTTCCGACATCCCGCGCGTTTCGATCAGTCGAGTCCGCGCAACATCATTGTCCACCCCGATGAGCCAGGTCTGATCGCACCAGCGCGCGTAGCCGGGCTCCATCAGGTTCACCGCTTCCATAACGCAAATCTGGTCGGAACCCAGTTCGGCCCGCCACCGGTCGATTTCGCCCTTGATCGCCTCAGTGATCGAACCCATCGCCTTGGTCAGCTTGTTCATTTCGGCTGGCTTGCCGAAGACCTTCGATCCCAGGATCTTCCGGTCAACATAACCATCCGCGCCAACGACATCCCGTCCAAATGCCTCAACAACGCGGTCGAAGCCGGGTGTTCCGGGGTCATACAACCGGTGGACCAGCTTGTCGGCATCGCAGTGGTGCGCGCCGCGCTCGACGAGCAGTTGTCCAACGGTCGATTTGCCGGCGGCAATAGTGCCTGCCAATCCGAAGACGAGCGGGCCCGTTCCGACGAGTGAGGGTGGGTTCGTAGCTTCTGTCATGCGCGCGGCCATCCGAATCTGCAAGAGTAAGCAAGAATCTGGCCGAATGCGCGGACTCGCGCAAGTGCGAACGGAATCTACGTTCCTTCGTAGGCCGCCCTCAGCTTTGCGACATCCAGTCGCTGCATCTGCATCATCGCGTCAATCATCCGCTGAACCTTGGCCGGGTTATCGCCAGCCATCATCTCTTCGAACTCGGCAGGCACGATCTGCCACGAGAGCCCGTACTTGTCCTTCAGCCAGCCACACTGGCTCTCCTCGCCGCCGTCGGCCGTGAGTCTATCCCAATAGTAGTCGGCCTCCCCCTGGTCTTTGCACGCGACGTAGAACGAAACGGCCTCCGTGAATTTGAACATCGGCCCGCCGTGCAGGGCCATGAATCGTTGCCCCTCGATTTCGAAGATCGCCGTGATCGTGCTGCCATCCGGCATTTTATTCATCGATTCCAGCTGCACGTTCGGGAAGATAGATTTGTAGTAGTCGAAGATCTCCTGCAGGTCATCCTCGACCCACAGGCAGGGCGTGATTTTGCTCATGAGTGAACTCCTGTTCGGCGTGTCCGGTCTGGGACAATACCTCAGTAACCGGTAAAAAGGCAACAAAGGTTAGTTTGCTCACCCGCCCGGCTGAGGGGGAGCGAAAAGCCCGGTGTCACCACCGGGCTTTCGAATGGGCTCCTTGAAGCGAAATGCCGCTACGAGGGCTTTTCGTTGGACATGATGACTGTCCCCGAGGCCGCGAACATCCCGCCCACGCCGTGGGCGACGCTGATCTTCGCACCAGCAACCTGGGCCGGTGCCGTTCCCCGCATCTGGCGTACGCTCTCTTGGAGCGCGTACATGCCATACATGCCGGAGTGCGTGTAGCTCAGGCCACCACCGTTCGTATTGAGCGGGAGTTTACCACCGGGCCGTGTGTTTCCATCCGAAATGAACGCGCCGGCCTCACCTTTCCCGACGAACCCCAGGTCTTCGAGGCCGTAGAGCGGCAGGTGCGCGAACGCGTCGTAGATCATCAGGTGATCGACATCATCGTGCTTGATCCCGGCTTCCCGGAAGGCGGTCGGACCTGCGACGCGAAAGGCTCGCGAAGAGGTGAAGTCCTCCATCTGCGAGACCAGCGGAGTCTCGACCGATTCACCGGTTCCGAGGATGTACACCGGCTTCGTCGGAAAGTCCTTGGCCCGGTCGGAGGCGGTGAGGATCAACGCTCCGGAGCCGTCGGTGACGAGGCAGCACATGGGAAGGGTGAATGGGTAAGCGATCATCCGTGCGTTGAGCACGTCCTCTACCGTCATCGGGTCCTTCATCCGTGCGTTCGGGTTCTTCGCCGCGTATTCCCGCTGAACGACAGCGACCATCGCCAGTTGTTCCAGCGAGACGTTGTACGTTTTCAGGTACCGCATCACCGGGATGGTGAACATCGTGGGCGGCCCCATCGGGCCGGTCCATGCTTCGAACTGCGCGTTCAGGCTCTGGCGCCCGCCAGGGAAGCCTCCCCGGCCAATGCCCGACTTTCCGCTTTCACCATGGGTAATCAGAACGGTCGTCGCGAGGCCCGATTCGATGGCAGCGACCGCGTGGCGAACGTGCAGCATGAACGAGCAACCGCCGACCGAGGTGCCATCGACGTACGTCGGTGTGATCCCGAGGTAGAACGCGGTCTCAGTAGGGCTGGCGCCAGCGCAGGCCACGCCGTCGATGTCCTTCGGACCGATGCCCGCGTCCTGCATTGCCCGGCGAGCCGCCTCGGCGTGCAGGCCAAGCTGGGAGTATTCCGGGAAGACACCCTCGGGGCTGACCATTTCGGCCGCGCCGACAATTGCTACTTTTCCTGGTGTAGGCACTGACTAGGCTCCCTTCGCCGGCCGCCAGGTGGGCAGCGTGATGTCGTCGTTGACCTTCGTCGGGGCCAACTCCAGCGGCATGTCGAGCTGGAGAGCCTCCGGGGTCTGCGGGCAATCGATGATGTTCGTCATCATCTTCACACCCTCTTCGAGTTCGACGACGGCGATAGAGAACGGTGCTTCATATCCGGGAGGCGCCCGGTGGCTGATCACGTAGCTCAGGAGGATGCCTTTACCACTCGCCTGGAACCATTCGACTTCGGCGAACGGGTCGGCCGGATCGAACGGGCGTGGTGGGAAATAGGCTTTCCCGGTCTGCTTGTTGCGCTGAATCATCAGCTTGCCTTCCTTCAACCCATCCCAATAGGGGCGCGTCTCAGGCGTGGCCTGGGGAGCCATTCGCGAATAGTCGTGCAAAGAAACCTGCCATAGCTTGGAGTCCGGGCCCTTCGCGGAAGGGTTCCGGCTGTGAATGCAATCACAATGTCTACCGTGTACGTGAACCTTCGGCAAGTGCAAGCCCCACATTTGCGCAATTCGCTGGCAAAATCGGTGAATTCTCGCTGTATCCTTCGCGCCAACGTTCGACAGCACTCCCTCGTTCGACGCAGAATCCCTGCGTGCTCCGTACCCTCACGCCCGAACTCCGGCAATTCCTCGAAAATGCGAAGTGGCCCGGCGTCCTCTCGACCTTGAACCCGGAGGGGGCGCCTATAACCTCGGCGGTCTGGTTTGCCCTGATCGATGATGACGTGGTGATTTCAACGCCGGCGTCCCGCCCGAAGGCCCGCAACGCACGCCTCGATTCACGCGTCTCGTTTATCGTCGACACAAAGGATCGTCCGTACCGAGGCGTCGCCATCGAGGGAACGGCCACCGTCATCGAAGACCCCGGCCAACAATCGATGCGCATCATCGCAGAGCGCTATCTTGGACCAGTTCTTCCCGCGACGATGGAAGAGCGAATCGCCGCCACCGACCGTGTCATGCTCAGGATCACCGCAACCCGCATCCGGCCGTGGGGTTTCGCGTGACGAAGGCCGTCCTCTTCGACCTTGGGGACACGGTCTTTCGGCTCCTGCCCATGGCGGATGTCCGCGAAGAGTTCGCCAGGCTCCTGTCCAGCGAAGACGTCGAAGACTCCGACGACGAAGCGTCCCGAATTCTCGAGACGTTTCGGGAGCGGCTCATGGCCGGTTACGCACGTGGCGAATTGCTTGAGCCGACGGTCGCGCGTCTCGTCCAACCGTTCATCGGAGTCGATCCGCGATCGAAACGGCTGGCCGAAGGCCTCGATCGTCTCCTCGGTGAAGCCGATATAGCCCGCTGGTCGCAGGTCGAGCAACGCGACGAAATTTTCGATGCGATTCGCTCGCGCGGGCTGAAGGTCGGGTTCGTTTCGAACACGCTCACGGCTCCCGATCTGATGCGCCGGCGGCTCGCAGAATTCGCACTGCTCGATCGCGCCGAGGCGGCCATTTTTTCGGTCGAACACGGGGTTCGAAAGCCGAACCCCGCCATCTACCGCGCGGCACTCAACGCGATCGATTCGGACCCCGCAGATGTCGTCTTCGTTGGCGACCGTGTCCGCGAGGACGTGCGCGGCCCGCAATCGGCCGGGATGCGGGCAGTACTCACGCACGAGTTCCGGCAAGAAGAGCCGCAAGATTCGAACCCCTTCGGGGTGATCGCGCACCTGTCGGAAATCCTCGAACTGCTTTAGCGGGATGCGCTCAGCATTGCCAGTGACGGACAAGGTTGTTGTGCCCGTGACACGCGAGTTCGTAGGAACTCAATTGCACGCTCAGCATGCCGATCGACATCACAATGACGAAAAGTGTGGCGAACGCGATGCCAAGTCCGTTGACCCACTTGCCGGCGAAAAATCCGATGATTCCCGCCCCCGCAAGCATCGCGAGATGCAGGTACACATAGGCCAGGTCACGTTCGTCCGCGTCCCGGTCGGTTGTCACCCTGGATACGTCCACGACAGCGTGCATGACGCCGATGTACGCGCCAAGGAGCATGGCCAGCAATGCCACAGTAAGGAACACCGCTATGAAACGCTTGCCGCCCTGCCGCTCCGAAACTTGCACGAATCGAATCTTGGCGAGGGAAACACCGGCTGACAAGTGCAACGGCCCCGCCGAAGGCGGGGCCGCCGTTACTGCCTGCGTCCCGGACTAGCCGAGTTTGGCTCGCATGTTCGCGATAACTTCGTCGACGGCGGCGACCCGCCAGCCCGCCCAGATTTCGCTTTCGCGTTGCCACTTCATGTACTTTTCGCGGCCCTCGGCCCGCGCTGCCGCTACTTCCTCTTCCGAGGGCGCATGGCCGAGGCGCTTGGCAATGCCTTCTGGCGTCATGTCGCCGAGAACCTCGCGCGTTAGGTGGATCTGCTCGTTGGCCAGCTTCGGGCGCTCGATGAAATGCGTGATTTCGTTGTGATCCTTGTCATAAATGATGTACACCGGGATCGATTCGAACTCCCCGTCTTTCAGGTAGCCCGCCATCATGTCCTTGTTCTGGTCGCGCTCGAAGAAGCGCATCTCGATGCCCGCCGCCTCGGCGATCTTCTGGGCGACACCGGCGCCGCGATAGACGTCCGGGCACCAGTCTTCGCC
>JBATAT010000322.1:0-4905 GCA_049662005.1 Tepidiformaceae bacterium | reverse complement strand
CGCGGTGGCGGACGAGGCGCCTAGCGAGACGGCTTGGTGGGAGACCGACCAGACCGGCGAAGTCTCTGACGATCAGCCGCTTGAGGCGGTGGCTTCGGTGGAGGCCGTGGCTTCGGTGGGGGCTCCGTTGGCCGCCGCGGAAGGCGCCGACGAAGTCGTCGCTGCTTCCACTGTTGAGGATAGTGTCGACGAGGGAGGCGTTGAAGCGGCTTCGTCGACCGAGGATGACGACGACCCGTGGGCGGACTTCGTTAGCAGTGCGGCTGCACCGGAAGCTATCGAGCCCATCGCGCAATCGCATGCTGCATGGGGAGCATCAGAGGGCTCAGACGACCGGGACCAGGATATGTGGGCCGATATCGCAGCCAGCGCGGAGCAGCCGCTCGACGACGACCACGAAATCGACCTGGCGGCGAGCCTCGAAAGTCAGATGCAAGAAGCGCCGCCCGCGTCATTCGCGTGGACGCAGGGTCAGGAACCCGAACAGGGTGAATGGGAGTCGGAGCCAGCGGACGCCGAGCGAGGGTATGAGTACCGGGGAGCCGATGACGAAGAGGATGTCATCCTGGCGGCGTTTGAACGGCATGCGGCCACAGAGGAGGCCCCGGCAGCGAGGCACGAGAACGACGAAGTGTTCGCCGAACTCCTGGGTGAACAGGCGGCGAATATCGTGGCGGAGGCTTCGGATGAAGAGCCCGGCGAGCGTTCGTTCATCAAGATGAGCGCATGGGCGCCGCAGCATTCGCAGCCGTTCGATGGCGGCTGGGCGCCGGAGAAGGATGTGGAAGAGTCCCTTTCGAGTGCACTCACGCCAGCATTCGGTGGAAGTGACGGCGCCGGCTTCAATCCGCCGAGCTGGGCGGTAGAGGAACTCGAGGCGGACGAATCGTCGGCGCAGAGGGATGGGCACCGTTCGCGAACAGTGATCCGCGAAATCGTCGAGACGGTGATGCTGGCGCTGCTTGTCTTCCTTTCGGTGAGGGCGAGCTTCCAGAACTTCCGGGTCGAAGGTTCGTCGATGTATCCGACGCTCGAAGACGGACAGTTCTTGATTGTGAACAAGCTCGTGTACTCGGAAGTCGACATGGACAAGCTTGGTAAGTTCATCCCGTTTGTCGATGCCGGCGCGGATCCGAAACGGAACGTATTCCACGGGCCTGAACGAGGCGACATTGTGGTGCTGGTTGACCCCAGGAACGCAGAGGTCGACCTGATCAAGCGTGTCATCGGACTCCCGGGCGAGACGCTCGAAATCGTCGATGGGAAGGTCTATATCAACGGGCTCCTGCTGGAGGAGCCATACATTCAGCAGGTCTGGCACGATACGAAAGCAAAGATCACGCTGCCGCCGGACGAGTACTTCGTCATGGGTGACAACCGCGAGAACAGCCTGGACAGCCGCAGTTCCCAGGTGGGGACGGTGCGTGAGGACCTGATCATCGGGAAGGCGATGGTCTCGTACTGGCCGAAATCCAAGTTCGGCTTCGCGCCAAATGAGGAAGGCACGCTGACGGATGCGAAACCGGTGCTGACGACCAAACGAATCGGCGAGGACTAACCGCTGGACACCCGGTCGCTTCGGCCCGATGAGATACCTCTCATTTCGACGATCGACCGGCTAGAGCACATCGCAAACATTTATCGGCTCCAGGACAGTCAACTCGTCCTGGAGCCGCATGAATTTGATGTCCCAGGCTGGGAGCCTGGCAAGCCCGAAGCATATTTTCAGGAGTTCCTCGACATCCTTGAACGTGGAGGCGTGGCTCAGGCGGCATTCGAAGGCGGCACGCTTGCTGGCGTGGCGGTGGTCGATAAGCAACCGATCGCGAGTCGTCCGGACCTTACGGAACTGAAGTTCCTCCACGTGAGCCAGCCTTATCGCGATACGGGAGTAGGCGCGGCACTCTTCGGCGCCGCGGCCGCGTTGGCCGTTGGATGGGGATTCAAGGGACTTTATGTTTCTGGCACTCCGAGCGACAACACCGTGCATTTCTATCAGCGGCGCGGATGCGTGCTCGCGATGCCGCCGGACAGTCGATTGTTCGAACTGGAACCGGAAGACATTCACTTTGAGTGGCGTGGGTAGCCTGTCTCAAACCGGTTCGAATGAATAGAGTTAGCACTAATGACGAAAGACCTAGAAGCAGTCCTGCAGGAACGCGGAGCGATGCTTCGCGGCCACTTCCAGTTCGCCAGCGGACGCCACGGCGACACCTACATCGAAAAGTTCCGGATCCTCCAGTGGCCGGATCTGACGGGGCCGATGTGCGAGATGATCGCGGAACATTTCCGGGGGAAGCCGGACCTCGTCGCAGGGCCGACCACAGGTGGGATCATTCTGGCGTACGAAACGGCCCGCCACCTGGGGCTCGCGAGCTTCATCGCGGAACGAAAAGAGGATGGCCCGGGCCGGGAGTTCCGGCGAGGCTTCGAGATCGGGCCAGGGCACAGGGTGCTTGTCGTGGATGATGTATTGACGACGGGTGGGAGCGTGCGCGAGGTGATCGATGCCGTCCGGGAGCGAGGGGCGGAGGTGGTTGGGGTGGGGATGCTTGTCGATCGAACCGGTGGGAAGGTCGATTTCGGAGTGCCCTTTTTCGCCTGTATCTCGCTCGATGTCGTTTCCTGGACGCCCGAAGAATGCCCCCTCTGCAAGCAGGGCATCGACCTGAAGGTAACCTGAACGCCCGGACCGAGATCGCTTGAATCGGTGGCGTAGACTGAAGGGATGCGATACGTCCGCCAGGCGGGAAGTGACCCGGCGTTTCTCTTGAAGGCACTCGGCGAGGCTGCGGGTGAACTTGAGCGCGGCTTTTATGGTATCCACGAGCGGACGTTGCAGCGGGAGGCGGAATCACCAGACGACGGCTGGTGCCTCCTGGGGATCCCGTTTCATGTGCGAGAGACGGAAAAAGGAGTCCAGCAACAGCTCGAAGCGATCCTTTCGAGGCGCCAGGGAGACATCCGGCATGTTGACTTCGACGATATCCCGTTCCGAGAGGACTTCATCGAGGACGACGTGGAGGAGTTGCTGGAAGAGTTCCACTACCTTCGAAGGCGGACGACCTACCTGCTGTGGGACATCGATGAGCGCGATTGGGAGCGAACCGGCGAGCACCCCTACCGGGGGTCGATGAGCGTCCTGCAGATCACGCGTGAGTTGTACCAGCACGACCTCGAGCATCTCTGGCAGTCGCGGCGGATGATGGATCAACTGGCGGCGGGCACGGCGCATTGAACCCTTCGTTTCGGGTTGCACCGGCTGGCGCTGCCCAGTTGGCGTCTGATCCCGAAGCACGGCACATCGTGTGGTTCGAAGGGGATCGCGAACGACTGCAGGTGGCGACCAGCGCCATTGGCCTGGGCATCGATCTCACCGGGGCCGAAGCACGGGTGGTTGCGAGCGAGCGCGACCTGGCGCGGCTGCAACTGTTACTCGCGGAACTCGGCTCGCCGTACGCGCTGCCACTCGACCGGTTCCTACGACCGATTGGGAACTGGCAGCTTCGCACACGCTCCCTGGCGCTCGACCGGCCGATCATCATGGGCATCCTCAACCTGACCGACGATTCATTTTCGGGCGACGGCGTAGGGCACGATGGCGGGAGCGCGTTGCAGCGTGCCGCGGAGTTGCAGGAGGCAGGCGCCGACATCATCGACACCGGCGCGGAAAGCGCGCGGGCTGATCGGCCGGTGCTGGAGGAGACTGCCGAGGCGGAACTGGTCGGCCGGGTTGTGGCGGAACTGGTTCGCGAGGGCCATGTCGTTTCGAGCGACACGTACAAGCCGCTCGTGGCGAGGGCGGCGCTGGATGCCGGGGCAGAGCTGGTGAATGACATCAGCGGCCTGACGCAGGGCACCGGAGCGGCGGAGGCGGCTGCCGCCGCCGGCGCCGGCTACGTGCTGAACTTCAGCTTCTCGGCCCCCAAGAAACGGCCCGATTCACCGCCGGTGTACGGCGATATTGTGGCCTTCACGATGGGCTGGATGGAACGGCGGCTAGCGGAGGTGCAATCGATCGGCGTTCGGCGCGAGTCCATCGTGATCGACCCCGGGATCGCGTTTGGAAAGAGCCACGACGAAGACCTCCAGGTGATCCGGCGGATCGGAGCGCTGCGGACGTTCGGGCAACCCGTGCTCCTCGCGCATTCGCGGAAGAACCTGTTTGGCAGCATCGGGGGACGACCGCCAGCAGAGCGTGACCTCGAGACGCACGTCGCGAGTGCGATCGCGTACGCACAGGGTGTGCGCATCTTTCGGGTGCATGACGCCGGGGGCACTCGCCGCGCGCTCGGCGTCGCGGCTGCGATTTCGACCGCCAAGACAGGCGAATTCGCTTCGGATGCGTCGTCGTGGCCATGGCGGGCGGGTGCTCATTCGAGCCATATGACGACGATGGAACCGGACAAGCCAGCCCCGGAAGGGCAGCGCTGGTAACGCGGGTGGGTTATTCGGGAACGTTAGGTTCGACCTGGTCGCCGATCCGCCAGGCGAAGCCGCTATAGCCGGCATTCTTCAGGAGCGTGCCCTGAATTGAGGCGTCACGGCTGATGATCCAGGTTTCGGGTCCTTCCGCGTGGCGCGGGTAATAGCGGAGCAGGAGCCACTGGGAGTCCGGCGACCAGAGGACCACCTGAGGCGGACTGTACTTGGGCGAATCGAAGGTGGTGACTCGTGTGCGGTTTCCATCGCGAAGGAAAACGAGGGTGCCATCTTCATCGACCGAGGCGTAGGTGCCATCTGGGGCATAGGCGCCGCCGTACATGCCGAAGGGAGGCTCGTTTGGGCGCGAATCTGCGGCGGTCTTCCCTGTATCGGTTAGGAGGCCAGTGGAGAGGTCGACCTTCCAAAGGCTCATCCTGGAAGGGTCAGGTCTGACGAAACCAGCGACGTCCGGTTCGAGCC
>JBATAT010000321.1:0-1686 GCA_049662005.1 Tepidiformaceae bacterium | reverse complement strand
CTTCTGGTCCTTCGGGATGAAGACGGTGTTGATCGCCGGGCGGCCCATGCGGTCAAGTTGGACCCAGTTGCCAAGGTTGTCTTTCTTCGAAGTCGTGGCCCAGAAGCCAATTTGCTGCGTGGTCACCGAAGGAACTTCGAAGACAATGGCAGTGACGTTCGTGCCCTTGAAGGCGTCGACGCCGGTGAACTTCAGGCCGTTCTGGAAGCCCGCAAGGTCGAAGAAGAACGGGTCATCGCGCGGGCCGATGTAGAGCTTCCGCCCTGTCGAATCGGTGATGGTGGTGACGCCAGAGCCAGCGCTGGACTTGCCCTGCATGATGATCTCGCCCGAGATGTCGTTGGTGACGGCGTCGGAGCCGGTGGCCCGGCGGACGGTGATGTCCTGGACGGCGCCCGTTCCGCTGGCGGTGAACTTGTAGCTGACATCGGCGACAGCATCGCCGTTGGTGTCGGCCTTCAGTTCATACACCGTGTCCGGGTCGAGCCGGAGGTTTGCAGTGTCGGCAGGGCTGGTCAGCGGGTTAACGGTGATGACGGCGGTGTAGCCGCCAGCCGATTGGCCCTTAAAGACGAAGAGGTCGTTGATGTCGCTCCGAGGAGCGGCCTGGGTGAGCGGCGAATCCTTGTGGTCCGCCGCCATCGAGGGGATGGCGCCGAGGACGCCGACAGAAATCGCGGCGGCCCCGAGCAAGATTGATAGCTTTCGCAATCGCATGGTGAAGATTGCCTCCTGGTGATCTGCGGGCCGGTGCACCGTGGGACCCGCTGTCGAAAGTTCTTTACGCTGAGGATCGCGTGGGTGATCACGGCCCGTCTCACGCGAATCGGAATCGAGTGCCGTGGGACTTGCCAGAAAAGAATGAAGCCACCGTGTCCGCGGACGACGCCACAACGAATGCCGGCTTGCCGAAGGGAGGCCCTACACGGCTTACGTTTGGTTAGCCGATTGCGTGCTTCTCGCGCATGTATCGAGCCAGCCCCGCGCGCCAGTTGTCGAGCGGCGGTGCAATCGAAGTCCCGAGGACCGAGTACATTGGCCGTTTCACAGGTCCGCCGAATTCCTCGGTCGTGACCGCCTCCAGCTGTGGTGCGAGGCCAGCGATGCGGAAGATCTCGCTGGCGAAGGCGTGCCAGCTGCAGCCCTCTGCAGCCGCCAGGTGGACGATCCCGCGAGTGGTATCACGGACAAGTGGTAGGAGTGCTTCCGCAATTTCAGCAGTGTTCGTTGGGGAGGTCGTCTGGTCGCCGACGACGCGGATCGGGTTCCCTTCGCGCGCGAGCCGCAACATCGTTTCGACGAAGTTGCCGCCCTTGCCGGCCGAACCAGCCAACCCATAACGCCCCGAAACGCGGACGATGAGCGACTCCGGGTTGCCGATCCGGACGATGTCCTCGGTCGCGATTTTCGCTGCCCCGTAGGTATTGCTTGCCCGGCGCGGGTCGCTTTCGAAGTAGGGCGAGCCCTTGTCGCCTTCAAATACGTAGTCCGTACTTATCTGCACGGTGCTTGCGCCCACTTCGGCCGATGCGGCCGCCACATTTCGTCCGCCGATGACGTTCACCCGGAAGCAGGCCTCGGGGTCCTGTTCGCACACGGGCAGGTTGTGGAACGCCGTGGTATTGATCACCACATCGGGCCTGTTGCTCTCGATCAGGCTCGTGATCTTCTCACGATCGGTGACAT
>JBATAT010000320.1:0-2487 GCA_049662005.1 Tepidiformaceae bacterium | reverse complement strand
ACTGCGCGGTCCAGCTGTCCTGAATGTCGTCAAGAACGTATGTCACGAACTCGACGGTGTCGGCCTCGGGATCCGGCGCGCCGGGAACTGCGGTTGAAAGCGCGCCGGGAGCGATCGCACCCCCCGCGATCTGGCCGAGAATGTCGCCGAGGCCGCCGTTGCCCGAGCCGCTGCCACCACCAAGGATCTGGCTGCCACCAACGAGCGCGAGGATAATCATGATGATTAGCCCACCGATGCCACCCTTCGCGCCACCGGGCAGGGTAAGGCCGGTCCGGCCTCCCGCCGCCCGCGTTTGAGCCCGTTTGTCGATGACGTCATCGCTGATCGTTCCACCGCGCCGAATCTTCATACGAATACGATAACCGAGGGAATCGACAATCCAAAGTTCGAATCCCACAAT
Organism: Tepidiformaceae bacterium; assembly: GCA_049662005.1. Taxonomy (GTDB): domain Bacteria; phylum Chloroflexota; class Dehalococcoidia; order Tepidiformales; family Tepidiformaceae; genus Amarobacter. Next base: position 2,084 of record JBATAT010000320.1, on the reverse strand, counting down.
GGCCGGGTGCCCTTCACCTGCGAATCCTGCACGCGCGAGTTTACGCTCCCGGCGGCAGTCCAATCGAAGTACCCGAACTGGAAGCCAAAGCAGTGTATGGATTGCCGGGACAATGGAGCCCAGGCGAAACCCAGCCTAAAACGTGCGTCGGTCTCGCGGGCCAGTTCGGTTACGCGGACGCAAGACCTGACTACCGCAGAAGTGCTCGACCGGTTTCGCGACGGCCCCACGACGGGCATCTTCACCGACGGATCGTCGCGCCCAAATCCGGGTCCGGGGGGCTGGGGCGCCGTCTTCGTGCGCGAGAACACGATCGTTGAAGAACGCCACGGCCAGGACGCATGGACGACCAACAACCGGATGGAACTCACCGCGCTGATCAACGGTCTTGAGATGGCGCCGCCCGGAGAGGTCATTACCGTCTACACGGACAGCCAACTCGCCGTAAACACGCTGACGAAATGGGCGAAGGGCTGGGAGGCACGTGGCTGGAAGCGCAAAGAGGGCGAAATCGCTAACCTCGACCTGGTAAAGCGTGCCTGGGAGCTCGTGCAGGAGCGCCCAAAGGCGAGCCTCGAATGGATCCGTGCTCACGACGGTTCGCGCTGGAACGAGTACGCCGATGCCTTATCGACCGCCCATCTTCGGACTGAAGCGTGATCCAGATCTTGTCACTGTGTCGTAACCTAATCCGACTGTCTCTGCCACCGGCACCGGGCAGAGACTGGGGACATGGAGAGCATGCCAGGGGAAAGTGACCGGCTGGATAATCGCGAACTGCGCGAGATCCTGCTCGAAGTGGCTGAGACGCTCGAGGCGGTCATCATCGCCCTCCAGGCGGAGCGCTCTGGCAACGAGCCCGGCTACGTGATCCGCGAAGCGGTGCGCCGCGTGGTAGCCCTGCGCCAGCATCTCGACACACCGGCGAGCGACGCGGGATAGCGCTGCATCAACCGGCTGCGGGATGGAGCGATGCTTACTCGAGGAACGGAGTGCCTTCGAGTTCATCGCCTGGCCTTACGCCGATTCGTCCGAGGACCGTCGGTGCGAAGTCCTGAGTGGTCACGACCTCGCGGATGAGGTGTATCGGGCCGGCCGGCCGGTAGTACGCGAACCCGTGACCCGTGTGCGCGCCGTTTCGGCTCTCTTCGCCATGTAGTTGGATCTCGAAGCCGTCATCCCGGGTGACCTTGCGGGTTCCGATAACTTCCGGGTTGTAGATCAATGTCGCGTCGGGCAGCCGGTCCAGGCGCTCACCCCGGTAGGCATCCGCCGTTACGAAAATATCGACAAAGGCTTGCTTTCCATCCTCGGTTCGATAGCGTTTCGCTTCCGCAAGGAGGTCGTCGAGGAACGAACGGCTGTTTTCGGGAGGGAGAACTCCGTGAATTTCGCGACCTTCGATATTCAGGCGAATCGAGACCGAACAATCGCCCTCGAACACGAAGGCTCGGTCGCGATTCACGTCCATCCGGGACATCCAGGCATTCATCATCCGCTGCATCCGCATGCTTGCTGGCAAGCGCAACCAGATGGCCTGGTGGAGCCGCTGCGGCAGGAGGTTGCGCAGCCGCCGCATCATGTCGTCTCGTTCGGGTTCGGGCAGCGGACGGCCCTCCATGTCCTGGAGAATCCCCTGGACGGCCTCACCGTAGGCGATGCGCGGCTGCATCCCATGGAGCGCGAACAAGACAATGTCGCAGTCTTCGCCAGCCGCCTCGACGATCTCGGGCCAGGCATCGTCGACCGGCTTGAGGATCGCGTACATGGCCGTTTCGTTCGTGACTTTCGGTGAGAGGTCCATCGGCAAGGCGAGATGATGGCCCCCGAGGTGATATTCGCCGAAGCCGAAAATCAGAAGGTCCCAATCCTGCTTTCGAACCAGGTCCACAAGGACGGAGGAACGCTGGCGCGCGCCGGTGCGCAGCCGCCGTGCAAGGCGAAGCCGATCCTCTGCGGTGCGAACGAGGAGGGTGTCTTTGTGAACCTTGCTACGGCCGTGGGCTTTCAGGATCTCTTTCCGGAAGCCGGGCGGATGCACGTACTCTTCCATTTCATCCTGCAGTCCCCAGCCGTTGTACGAG
>JBATAT010000319.1:0-3872 GCA_049662005.1 Tepidiformaceae bacterium | reverse complement strand
CGGCCGCCGGTGTTTCGTCCCAGGCGACCGGGCGGCTGGCTTCGAGCGCGTGACCGATGGCGCGGCGCACGGCACGACCGACCGCGCGCTCATCGCGAAAGCGGACTTCCGCCTTGGCGGGGTGGACGTTCACGTCCACATCGTCGTCGGGCAGGCTGATGTGCACCGCCGCGAGGGGGGAGCGGCCGACAGGGAGTTGTGCCTGGTAGGCATCGATGAGCGCGAACGTGAGCGGCCGGCTCTGGACCCAGCGACCGTTCACAAAGAGTGAGATGCCCGCTCGATTGCCGCGATGGACCGACGATGGGCCACAGAGGCCGGAAAGCCGAACCTCGCCATCCATAAAATCGACGTCGAGCATGGCTGCGGCCACTTCGGCGCCGTGGATCGCCGCGAAGGCATGGCGGATGTCGCCGTCGCCACTCGTGATTACGGAGCGGCGGTTACCGGAAGTGACGTGGAAGGCAATGCCGGGGTAGGCCAGCGCGTAGTGCGAAGCGAGAACAATCACCTGCCGGCCTTCGCTACCGGGTGCGCCAAGGAACTTTCGGCGCGCGGGAACGCGCAGGAAGAGGTCGCGGACGGCGATGCTCGTGCCCCGGGGCGATGGTTTCGCATAGCGCCGGACAACCTGGCCGGCCACGAGGACGGCGTTCACTCCAACCGGTTCGGATTCGACACGCGACAGGAGTTCGAGGTCGGAGGCGGCCGCGATCGAGGGGAGAGCTTCGCCTCGAAAGCCGAGGGTATGGACGTGGCCGAGGTCATCGAGGGCGGCGATCTTGGAGGTTGCATGGCGCTCGAAGGCGAGTTCGAGGTCCTCCGGGTGGATGCCGCGACCATCATCGGTGACACGGATTAGGGAGAGACCGCCTTCTTCGATTTCGAGGGTGATACGGGTCGCACCCGCGTCGATCGCGTTGTCGAGCAATTCGCGGACGACGGAGACGGGCCGTTCGACCACCTCACCGGCAGCGATCCGAGCGGCGACTTCCGGCGAGAGGATGCGAATCCCGCGGCGGTCGCGATGGGCGTCGGCGAGCGTCATTTGCCTGGCCCTTCGAGCCCAGCGCGAGCTTCCGCGCGGAGCTCGTACAGCTTCTGGATCGCCTCGATTGGCGTCATTCCATCGATGTCGAGGCGGGCGAGCGTGGACTCGAGCGGTGACGGGCCGCCGAAGAGTGCTGGCTGCAACGCGGGCGCCACCGGCATGCTCACCGAAGGGTGGATCGAGCGCGAAGCCTCAAGTTCGGCCAGGAGGTGTTCTGCGCGCGCCACCACGGCGGCGGGGAGCCCCGCGAGGCGCGCCACATGGATGCCGTAGCTGCGGTCGCTGGGACCGGGGAGGATCCGGTGTTCGAACACCACTTCGGCGCCTTCTTCACGTACGCCAACGTGCATATTGGTAACCCGCGGCAGGACATCGGCAAGGGCGGTGAGCTCGTGGTAGTGCGTGGCAAAGAGCGTGCGCGCCGTAACCTCCTTCCGGTTGTGGAGAAACTCGACGACGGCGCGCGCGATCGCCATCCCATCGAACGTGCTTGTGCCGCGCCCAACCTCGTCGAGGATAACGAGCGAATCAGGCGTTGCCTGGTGGAGGATCTGGGCCGTTTCCACCATTTCGACCATGAAGGTGGACTGGCCAGCGGCGAGATCGTCCTGGGCGCCGATGCGGCTGAAGACCCGGTCGAACAACGGGAGTTCCGCCGATTCGGCCGGGACGAAGCAGCCGGCCTGGGCCATCAGGGCGATGAGGGCCACCTGCCGGAGGAAGGTCGATTTACCGCTCATGTTGGGTCCGGTGAGGATGACGATCTGCGACTCGTCGTCGAGGGTGCAGTCGTTCGGAACGAAGCGGCCCGGCCCGACCGCGGCTTCGACGACGGGATGGCGGCCACCGGTAATGCGGACGCGCCCCTCGCCAAAGCTGGGGCGGACGTACCCACGTTCCGATGAGACTTCTGCGAGGGCGAGCGTGAGGTCGATGGCGGCGACTGCGTCGGCGACCGACTGGAGATTCGCCAGCTCCGCTGCGAGTGACTCGACGAGCTGGGCGAAGGCCTGCTTTTCGAGCTCGACGAGGCGGTCGCGGGCGCCGACCAGCCGGGATTCATGCTCCTTGAGTTCCTCGGTCACGTAACGTTCGGCGCCGACGAGCGTCTGGCGGCGCTGGTAGTGGTCGGGAGCGAGGTGGGCGTTGGCACTCGAAACTTCGAGGTAGTACCCGAACACCCTGTTATGTCCAACTTTGAGCGTCTTAATGCCGGTGCGTTCGCGCTCGAGCCGTTCGAGACCGAGGAGGAAACCGCGCGCGTCGCGGGTCATCGCGCGGAGGGTGTCGATCTCGGGCGAAAACCCGGGCCGGATGACGCCACCTTCATCGAATCCGACGGGAGGATCGTCGTCCAGGGCGGCGTCGATCGTGACCAGGGCGTCGGCCGCGGCCGCGAGACCCCGAAGCGATTCCTGGAGCAGCGCGGGCACTTCGGCGCCGGAGAGATGGATGCCGAGATCGATGCCGGAACGGAGCCCGCTGCGAAGCCCGGCGAGATCTCGAGGGCTCGCGCTGCGGGCGCCCACTTTGCCCAGGATGCGAGCGATATCGGGCATGCCGCCAAGGACTGCCTGGCAGCGCTCTCGTTCGATCGGATGGCTGATTCCCCAGGCGAGTGCATCGAGGCGTTTCTCGAGGATGGCAAGGTTCCGCAGAGGGTGAGTGAGCCACTGCCTCAGCAAACGCGAACCCATCGCCGATTTCGAGCGATTGAGCACCTGAAAGAGCGACGACTGGTAGCCGGGTTGGGGCAGGACATCGAGGTTGCGAAGGGTGCGTGGGTCGATTGCGAGCGTGCTGGCGTCGTTCACGCGGCGGACGCGCTGAAGCGTGCCGAGAGCGGCGGCGTAGGTTTCGCGCAGGTAGGAGATGAGGTGGGCGAGGGCGGCCGCTTCGGCCCGATTCGAAACGACGGTATCGCGAGCGTGTTCTCCGAACTGTTTGGCGAGTTCGGCATCGGCCGCCGTCTCGCTCATCTGGGAGCGCACGACGACCGCGGAATCACCTGCTGCATCGGACGGATCTTCGACCAGGAGTTCGGCAGGCGCGGCGCGCGCCAGTTCGAGGACGGCTTCAGCGCCAGCGGCGAGGCGAACCTCCCCGGTTGTGATATCGGCCAGGGCGAGCGCACGGTCGTTGCCGCGGACGGCGATTGCGCCGAGATAGTTCGGCGTGGCGGAATCGAGGGAGGCATCGGCGGTGACGGTTCCGGCCGTGACGACGCGGACGACATCACGGGGGACGATGCCCTTGACCTCCGAGGGATCGGCCATCTGTTCACAAATCGCGACGCGGTGGCCGTTGGCGACCAGCTTCGCGACGTGACCATCGATGCTGTGGTAGGGAACGCCAGCGAGGGGCACGCGGAGATCCTTGCCCATCGGCTTGGATGTGAGCGTTATGTGGAGTTCGTTTGCGACGAGTTTGGCATCGTCGTCGAAGGTTTCGTAGAAGTCGCCGAGGCGGAAGAAGAGGATGGTATCGGGGTAGCGCTGCTTAAGTTCGAGGTATTGCAGCCGGATGGGCGTGGACACGCAGCGGGACTCCCGAGGGGATAGGGCATTGTAGGCTGAGGCGAACGTTTGTGCGATTGGGGCTAGGACTTGTTCTCGCCAATCAATAAGCGTTCATCGAAGGTGAAGGGCTCGGGCGCCGCGATTGAGATTCGTGTGAAGTCGGGGTGCGTTGGGTTCAGAAGGAAGTTGGAATCAGCCGGGCTTACGGCGGAGGGGACTCGCAGGACGGCACCGGCACACAACTGGATCCAGTCTGTTCCGAAATCTCGCAGATCCGACGGCGGCGGAGTTCGGCGCCAATC
>JBATAT010000318.1:0-5729 GCA_049662005.1 Tepidiformaceae bacterium | reverse complement strand
GGCCGTTCTCCGGTTCGCCGGGAGGCTCTGGCGCTTCGGAGCCCGCATCTTCGAAGCCCGGCATTGCCGTGGCCAGCTGCTCGGGTAGGCCAAACGGTTCAGCACTTCGCGCCAATTGGGCCGCCGTCAGCGCCTCACCGGACGGCGACCGCACACCAATCGGCCGATCGCCGTCGAGAAGAATGGAGCGATTAGACGCAGCGGTCGTCCTCCGAGACAGAGCAACGACGGCACCGTCTCGAATCAGTTCCGAGCGGTCATCTTCGTGGAGTTCGAATGCATCGGCGATCGGTGCACCGATGCGGTTGCGGCGTTCGGCTTCGGCCAGCATCTCTCGGAATTCATGCCTGCGGAACGCGTACTTCGTGTCGTCGTAGCGTTCGATCACGATGTATTCGGTTCGCTGGTGGTTCAGGGTTTCGATCAGAACGCCATCGAGCGGTTGATCCGCATCGATCGTCACGAAGTCCCGTGATACGTCGATCGGCAGTGGCGGATCGATCCTGCCGAGGCCGCGGGTGCGTCGGCCGCCGGACGCCTCGGCGTCCAGGCCAAGCCACTGCCCGATGGCACGGGCCGTCTCGGGCTGGAGGAAATAGTTCGTGTGGTGGACGACTCCGTTTGTTCCGAAGTCGAAGCGATCGTCGAAGAAGTCACCGCCACCGGGGTCGATCCGGGTCATCGAAGCGAGGTCCACGACCATGTCGTTGTCGGCGTTGAGCAACTGGTCGACGAGTCCGTCTCTGAGGAGGGCAAGCAGCCGTTCGGGGATTTCACTATCGGCTGTACGCAGCGCCGGTTCGAAATTCGAGACCACGGCGAAGTAGTTCGAGGATTCGGTCGTCGGTTGTCCAGCACCCGTCGCGTTTATCTGCGTGATGAACTCACCCGTGGGCTGCATGGCAGCGAGGCCGGGAATATCGCCATCGTTGAGTGCGCTGGAGACAATCGCTTTGACGAGTGTGCCAACTCCATCGAGGAGTTCAGCAAGGATGAGACCGGGGGCGGCGGCGCCCGGGACGACGATTGCGAGGCCCCGGGCCGACATCGCGGCGAGGTTGGTGTAGAGATCGGCGAGGCGTGCCCAGTTCGCGGAGTTGGCCAACTCCGTGCCACTGTTGGCGGCGGCGACAAACACGGCCTTCCCGAAGGCAGCCGGCCAGGGATCCCCGGGCAGCACCGTCTCCACGAGGCTTCGGTAGACCAACCCGCCACGGCTGTGGCAAACAACGTCGATGTCGACTTCGCCGTTCGGCCAGAGCTGGCGAAGCTCGCCGAGGAGCCCGTCGGCGTTTTCGCGAGGGTCGACGCTGAGCGTCTTGTGGTCATAGCCGAGGATGATGTCGTACCGGCGGAGGGCGTCGCCGAGAAGTGTCTCGCCCCAGGGCGTTGCGCCGAGCGCCCCAAATCCGCCTCGGGTGCTGCTGAACGTCCCGTGGATGAACAGCAATGCACGCGCACGCCCGGCCACGTCTGGCGCTACCGGTGGGTTCGACCAGCCGGTCGGGTCTGTGGCAGTCATCGCCGCAAGGCCGGTGCGGCGGTTACGCTCGAGGTGATCGACGACCTTCTCGATGACGGTGGGTAGCGCGAAGCGGAGCACGGTCGCGGTGGCGCGTTCGAAGACCTTGCCGAGGATTGGGATCCCGCGCCGGGTGGGCGCAACCGTCGACTCTGAGCCGAGTTCCAGTTCGAAGTGCCATTGCGTGCCAGTGGCTCCCGGTCCACGCCTTCGGCGACCGGAAACGGTCGGCGTTCCGGTTGGAAACTGCCAGGCGTAGACACCATCGGCTTCGACGAGGATGACGGCGGCTTCATCGGGCGGGAGTTCGACGTCGACGCTGGTGGGGCCGTCAGCAGCGCCGCGGCGGCGGCCGGGAGCTGCCTGCCCGGCTTGCAGCGTGAACTCATCGACCACCGAGAAGTCAGCACTGTTGAGGGCTGCGCCGAGGTCGATCAGGGCTTCGGCACCTCCGGCGGCAGCCGCCGGTGCACCCCGGCGGCTTCGACCAGAGGGGTGGGGCGACGCGAGTTCGATACCCGCGGGAATGTCGAGCGTGATGCCGTTGGGGCGTTGGATCTGAGCCACGGTCTGTTCTCCTGAGGCTCCCCCGATGCCGTGAATGAGACTAGCAGAGCTGTCGAGTGGTCGACTGGCCGAATCGTGGTCTTCCGGATCGAATTCGTCTGTGGGCCAGTTCACGCCAGCGGTTTCGCGCGCGCGGATGGCTCATTCGAGGAGACGTGGTGGCGACCTCTGGCTCTCTGGTGGTCCTCCAAGGTTTCGATGGTCACGGAATCGCGACGTTGCTGAGGACCGACCGGTACGATTAGCCCGAACTCGGGCGAGCCTCCAGTTCGCGGACGAATGTTTCCAGCACCGCGGCAAGTTCGCCTGGCCGGACGAACGGGATCGGGTGCGAAACGTCATCGATTGTGACAACTCGCGAACCGGGTAGCCGCGAGAGCATGTCGGCAGCGCTGCGGGCCGTGAGGACGTCGCTCTGGGCGCCGCGGACGACGAGCACCGGGCATTCGATCGCTTCCCACAACGACCAAAGGTCGAGGCGCGACTCGCGTCCCTCGGCCAGTTGGTCCTGGAACTGGCGGGCGATCGCAGGGTCGAAGCGAGGAGGTCCGTCGAAGCGCGCGACCCAGCGCGCAATTCGGGACGAGCCCGGGCTCATCGTGGGATGGGGGTAGGCGTCGACTACGACCGCACCGGCAACGCGCTCGGGGATAGCGGCGGCCGTCATGATGGCAACGCCTCCGCCCATGGAGTAGCCCGCAACGACATACTGTTCGATGCCGAGATTCGCCAGGGCACAGGCAACATCCGCGAAGTGCTGGTCGCCACCGTAGGCTTCGTCGAACGCCCAATCGCTCCGCCCGTGACCACGGGCGTCGAGCGCGATGATCCGGCGCGCCGGCAGGTGTTCGGCGACCCGCTGCCAGTCGGCGCTCGAACCGGTAATCCCGTGCAAGAGGACCAGCGGCAAACCATGTGCGTCACTGTTCCACTCCCGGTAGGCGAGTTCGAGGCCGCTCCCGGAGATGCGTCCGCTCAGATTGCCTGCCCGGATTGAACTACTGGGGTTCACGACGCCTCGGGAGTCGAACCTTCGCGGTACAGGGCATCAGCACCGCGCCCGTTTCGTCCTCCTCCCAGACTTCGAGTGAGACCTGGTCGCCCTCGACTGCTGTGACCTTGCCGCGGAAGGTGAGGTCGCGTTCGGGGAAGGCCCGCGCGCGGTTCTGCCACGACATCCCGAGAAGGCGCCCCAACGGGCCGGCCCAATCCATCACGTACTGGGAGAGCCACGCGCCTTGAAGCGGGCCGTGCACGAGGACATCCGGATGGCCTTCGACGGCCGCGTACTCACGGTCGTAGTGAATGCGGTGGGGGTTGTTCGTCGCGGCGCTGAACAAGAACAGTTGCGCCCGGCTGGCGTTCTTCACCATTGATGGCATGTCGGCGCCGGCCGAAACGTCTTCGAGGTAACGCTGTTCGCTCATCGGGCGATACTCCGGCCGAGGGCTCTCGCGACGACTTCTCCGTCCTGGTTCGTGTAGGTGGTCTCGGTCATCTGCAGAACGAAGGGGCCTGAACCGCCCGTCTTTTCTTCGAGTGAACGAAGGCGTGTTTCCGAGGTGAAGGTATCGCCTGCGTAGGCTGGCGCCAGGAACTCCCACTCTTCACCACCGAACATGACGCGTTTCACGTTGAGCGTGACGCGCTTGCCTTCGCCCCGGTAGAGGCCGTCGACGCGCACTTCGGAGAGTGGACGAGGCGGGTTCAACGACCAGGCGAGAAACACCGGGGGAACGAGCGTCGTACGGTAGCCAGCCTTCTGTGCGGCCGCTTCATCGAAGTAGAGCGGGTTCAAATCGCCCGCGGCGAGGGCAAAGCGCTGCGCCGCCGCAGCCATGATGGTGGCGGTGACCGGCTCGCTTAACGGCTGACCGATCATCGCCCGGGTCTCATCCGGAATGAGCGAACTCATTGCTAGCGACCAGTGAATTCGGGCGGCCGCTTTTCGAGGAAGGCGTTGACGCCTTCCTTGAAATCGTCCATGGCGAAGAGCCCATTCAGGTGCACCATCAGGTGGTCGACCGTGGTCTCATAGCTTTCTTCCAGGCCCTGGCGCATCATCCGCTTCGTCGCCTGGACGGCGGCGGGCGCGTTCAGGGCGATCTCGCGGGCCCAGGCGCGCGCCGTCGGCATCAGTTCATCCATCGGCACGACCGTGTTGACGAGACCGGCCTCTTTGCACTGCTCCGCATTCAAGGTGAGGCCGCGGAAGAACATCTCGGAAGCTTTCGCCCAGCCGACGAGCCGAGGCAAGAGCCACGAGCCGCCACTTTCGGGCAGGAGGTTCCTGCGGGCGGTGACGGCGGCCATCTTGCCGTTTTCGCCGGCGATCCGCATGTCGCAGAGGAGTGCGAGATCCATGCCGTAGCCTGCGGCGGCGCCGTTGAGCGCGCAGATGACGGGCTTATCCATGTTCCAGAGGACGGTTGGCGGTGAGTTGCGAAGGTCGAAAAGCTGGCGGGGCGGCGCCTGGCGGCCTTCGCGCATTCCAGGGCTGTTATCGACAAGGTCGAGCCCCGAACAGAAGCCTCGGCCGGCGCCGGTGATGATGACGACCCTGATCTCGGGGTCGCGGTTCGCCTGGGTGAGCAGGCGGGAGAAGTCGGCGAGCATTGGCCCGCTGATGGCGTTCAGACGCTCGGGGCGGTTGAGCGTGAGCGTGAGGACGTGTTCATCCTCTTCGGCGAGGATCTGATCAGTCGTCGTTTCGTAGGCGCGGACTTTCGCTGCAGTCATGTGGCGGACTCCCGGTGTTCGTGTGGGCAGGAATGTAGCAGAAAGCCTTGCGCACCGCCGCTTGGCCCGTTGGGCCACGGTTTCTGTCCCGAAAGTGACCTGCGCAACCGGCCGTCGAGCCAGATAGTTATGGAATCTCGGGGGAACGAGGAAGATTCGATGAGCGAGATCATATTTATCCAGCTTCGTGACGGCGCCTGGCTTGCCCGACGGGACGCCGATTGGTTCGATCTGCCGTTCGAGCCGGGCACGGCGCAGGAGATGCTCGAACGGACGCGGACGACCTATCCGCGAGCGCTCGTGGTGCTCATCGGGCCTCGGGTCACAGCAGCGAGCGAGGTTGCCTGATCAGAACTCGAGGATCGCACGGCCAGTAATCTGACCGGTCTCGAGCGCATGAACTGCCTCGTTGATTTCGTCGATCGTGAAGCGCCGGGTGACGAGGGCGTCGAGGTCGAGGTCTCCTTCGGCGTACCAGCGCAAGAACATCGCGAAATCCCGGTCCGGGCGGCAACTGCCGCCGATACTGCCGAGGTACTTCTTTTCGTTAATCAGCAAGTCGCGCGCATCGAGTTCGACGGGTGTCGTTGGCACGCCCACGAGGACAGCGGTTCCGCCAGTGCGTGCGCCAAGGAGCCCGTTGCGGGCGGCGGGAAGTATCTGCTCCATGGTCTTTCGGACTCCGATGCAATCGAAGGTGAAGTCGGCGCCGAAAACCTCAGCGCCCGACGGTTCGCTCTTCCGGGTGAGCTTTCGAATCGCTTCGATGGGGTTCTCGCGGGCGGCGTTGACGCCGTGGGTTGCGCCGAACTTCATCGCGAAGGCGAGCTTTTCGTCGTCGAGATCGACGGCGATAACGGGATCGGCCTCGACGACCTTCGCGGCGGCGATCGCACTGAGG
>JBATAT010000317.1:0-3861 GCA_049662005.1 Tepidiformaceae bacterium | reverse complement strand
GTGTAGCGCTCCTTGGCAGTCGCGCCTGTTGTTTTGTGGGGTAGGGAGGATCGAAAACGCAAGGGCGCGAAGGGCGCCAGGGTTTCTTGGGGATGTTTGCGACCGTTGTGTTGCAGCGGCTTTCGTGCGGGCGTTGGCGGTGTAGCGCTCCTTGGCAGTCGCGCCTGTTGTTTTGTGGGGGGTGAGCTAATCCATGCGACCGGCGACTGCGCCGCGGCGGGCTAGTTCGGCGCGAAAGTCGAGCATGGCGGTGTAGGTGGGCACGACGAAGATGTCGTCGCCGGGAGCGGACTCTGCCAGGATGGCATCGAGGAGGCGGCCGGGGTCGTGTTCGACGACGCTCGGAGGTTCGAACCGGCCGTACTTGAGGCGAACCGCAAGGTCTTCGGCCCGCTCCCCGCCGGCCCACCAGCGGCCGACCCTGCCTTGAAGCAGTTCGTAGTCGACATCCCAGATCCAGCTCACGTCCTGGCCGTCCGCGAAACGATCGTTGAGCAAGAGAGCGAGCTTCAACGGCGGCGCACCGCGGGCTATCTCCCGCAAGAGCAACAGCACCTGGTTCGCCCCGGCAGGGTTCTTCGTGAGGAAAAGGCGGAGCCGCCGGCCATCGATTTCGACGACTTCCTGGCGGCCGAAAGCCGGGGCGACGGCGCCGAGGCCGGTGCGAATGGCTGACTCCGGGAGCCCGAAGACGCGGCAAGCCGCCACAGCTGCCAGCGCGTTATACACGTTGTAGAGTCCGGTGAGCGGGATTGAGACCGGGTTGGCCTGGCCCGAGAACGTGACCTGGGCCGATTCGAGCCCGAGCTGAACGGCGGAGGCGGCGGTATCGGGTGCCGGGCGCTTTCGGTCGCAGTTCGTGCAGCGCCAGTAGCCGACGTGGGCGAAGTAGCGGCGATCGTACCGGTAGTCGCCACCACAGGCGCACCAGCGAGCATCGAAGGCGCCGGCCGAGTCAGTCGCAAACGCAATATCATCGAGGCCGAACCAGTGGACAGGGCCGGCCCAACCGGTGGCCATCTCCGCTACGGAGGGGTCGTCTGCATTCAGGACGAGGGTGGCATCCCGTGGGGCATTCGCCAGTGCTCGCCGCCAGAGTCCGGCGACGCTGTCGACTTCGCCGTAGCGATCGAGTTGGTCGCGAAAGAGGTTTGTGAAGACGAGGATTTTCGGCCGGAGAGCGGCGACGGCTGCGGGCATCGTCGCCTCATCGGTTTCGAAGAGCCCCGCGGTGCGCCTTGCGTTCGCTATCGCACCGGTGATGCGGGCCCGCGCGAGGAGCGTGCTCGCCATGCCACGCATGAGGTTGCTGCCCTCACGGTTGTGGACGAACGGTATCCCGGCAGCGGTGAACGCTTCAGCGATCATGCGGCTCGTTGTGGTTTTTCCGTTCGTACCGGTGACGACGATCCGGCCGCGACCGAGGGTTCGGCCGAGGTGCGCGACGACGTTCGGATCGATCCGCTCCGCCACGAGACCGGGGACGGCGGTGCCGCCGCCGCGGCGCGAGAGGCGGGTGGCCAGCGAGGCGAGCTTACCTGCGGCAACAGCAGCGGCGGTACGAGGATGACTCACCGGTTCATGGTGGCGGGGCTGAAGCCAGCAATCAAAGCTACGCTCGTGCGGGGAGCAATCCCGCCTGGACGAGGAGCTTCATAATCCGGTCGCGGGCGATGACGCCGATGACGCGCCCGTTCTCGACGACTGGCATGTGCAGGAGTTCTTCGATTTCCATTTCGAGGAGGACATCGGAAACGAGTTGCTCGCGCGCGGTGGCCCGAAGGGCATCGCTAGGGACCATGGCCTGGCGGGCGGTGACACTATCCCAGAGGTTTTCGGGAATGCTCCGAAGTTCGTAGCCGCTGATGAGGCCAGCGAGGGCGCCCTCATCTTCGACGAGGTAGCAAACGCGCGGGTTGAGGTCGATGACTCCACGCGCGAGCGAGCCGACGGTCTGGGCGCCATCGACGACGGGGAGGTTGTGGCTCATCACGTCTTCGGCACGGTAGAGGCGAAGTTCGCCGACCAACCGGTTCTGCTGGAGGCTTCGGCGGGCGGCATTCTCGAGGAACAGACCGAGGAAAATCAGCCACGCTCCGCTGGCGGGGTTGTTCGCGAGGATAACGTTCTGGCCGGCCATCGCGGCGATCCCGGCGGCGATGCCGGCCCAGGCAAAGCCTCGTCCCGTCCATGCCGCGATGCTCGTAGCGCGGTCGAAGTTGCCGGTGACCATCCAGCAGATCGAGCGGAAGACGCGTCCTCCATCCATGGGAAAGGCGGGGAGGAAGTTGAAGACGCCGAGAACGATGTTCATCAGGGCGAGCCAGATGACGACGTAATCGACAGGGCGGGTGTTTTCGGCGCCAAGTGCGAACCACACACCGAAAAAGAAAGCGGAGAGAGCGAAGCTGGTGAGCGGGCCGGCGGCCGCCATCAGGAGTTCGTGAAGCGGTTTCGCAGCCTCACGCGTGATCTGCGCGACACCCCCGAGAATGAAGAGGGTGATGCTCTTGACGGGGATCTTGTAGGCGCGAGCGACGAGGCTGTGGGCGAGTTCGTGGATGACGATCGAAGCGAAGAAGAGGATGACGCTGGAAGCAGCCATGAGGTAATGGGTGGTTCGGTCCGCATCCTGAATGGCGTCCGGATAGAACTGGGTGGCGAGGAGCCAGGTGGTGAGCCCGAACAGGATGAACCAGCTCGGGCTGATGAGGATGGGAATGCCAGCGAGGGAACCAACCCGAAGGTTACCGAACTTCATGTGCTCACTTTAGCCAGATCTCGGTTAGCGAAGGGTCTGGAGCGTCAGCCCATGTTCTTCTTCGCGGGCGGTGCGGGAGGTGCATCATCCTCATCTTCGACGACGGCTTCCCAGCAGAGGTAGAAGTAGAAGAGGCCGATGAGGATGGGGACAAGGAAGGCAGGATGGTGGCTCTGGACGAGCCCCCAGAATCCACCGAGCGTTACAAGAACCAGCGCCGCGACGTAGACGAAGAATGCTCCCCAGCTGAAACCGAGTGGCAACATGGCTCGCTCCTTGTTGTCGCCATGCTACAGCGCCCAATCGGCGCCAGTCAGTAAAAGAACAGGGAGAAACCCGTAAGAATTTCTGAGGTCGGCAAGCGCCGGGAGCCCGTAGGAACGGGCGCAGAAAGGGGATCGCGGCGCGGCACCAGAAGGTTGGCCACGCCGCGTCTGTTCGCTGCTGGAGCGCGCCAGTTAGACGGCGGCGAGCTCCGCGAGTTCGGAATCGGGCACCATTCCATGGAGGACGCGAGAGAGCGCCATGGTGTGGCTGCAGGCCGACCAATCGCGGAAGAAATCGCAATTGCAGCGCCATTTGCCGTCGTGAAGGTCTACTTCGTGTTCGCTGTTTTCGCCCTGGAAGGCGACGTGGAGGTTGTCGATTTGCATTCGGTGGCGCTCACCTGCGTACACCTTTGCCTTTTCAACTTTGCCGATCAGGCTCGACTGCATGAGGGGCGGACTCCTTTCCTTTTGAAAACACGAACGGCGGCCCCGGTGGAGCCGCCGCTTTTACAAATGGATGAAACCAAAGACACCCATACCCCGGCAACGTACGCCCGGGCCAGGGGCCTGTCAACCCGTTTGTTCGGCTTCCGGGCCCGGGCCGCTGGGGCCGCTCAGCCAGCGTTCGCGAGCCATGAAATAGGGTTCGCGGCCGTGGATCTCGGGCGGAACAATTTTGCCTGCATCGCGCGTGAGGATGTTCGCGACGAGCCGTAGTCCTTGCTGTTTCTTCGCGTTCCAGCGAAACGTGTCGATGCTGAGGATGACCGGGGTGATCAGTCCATCTGGTGCATCGAACCAGAGAAGGAACGGGTTCGTTTCCTCGTTGAC